>DJNB01000174.1 GCA_002435545.1 Lachnoclostridium sp. UBA6475 | reverse complement strand
CACGGAAATGCAAAAAATCAAGCCCTTCCGGGGTGCCATATCTCCACCAGCGCCACACCGGCACCCCTGGAATGCAAAAAATCAAGTCCTTCCGGGGTGCCCTACTTCCACCAGTGCCAACCCGGCACCTCTGAAATACAAAAAATCAAGTCTTTCCGAGGTACAACCACGCTCACCAAGATAACATCCCCAAAAAGAAAGGAGCCCTTATGGAATCATTATCACAATATCACATTTTTTACACGGTTGCCAAAAACGGCAGTATCTCGGCAGCTGCCAATGAACTTTTCATCAGCCAGCCTGCCGTAAGCAAGTCAATAAAAAAACTGGAGGAACTTCTCCAGACTACGCTTTTCATCCGCGGCTCGCGGGGTGTTAAATGCACCGAGGATGGTAGGATTTTGTACGAACATCTTGCCTCTGCCTTTTCCTCGATTCAGGAGGGCGAACAGATGTTACAGCGCAACCGCACTTTTGAAGTGGGGCAGATCCATTTTGGCTCCAGTACCACTTTGTGCAAGCATATTATGCTGCCGCTTCTTCAGACATTTGTTGAAAAAAATCCACATATCCGCGTCACGATTGACGGACTTTCTTCCCGGGAAACTGCGCTGCAGCTTACCGCCAATAAAATGGACATCGGTCTACTGGTAGAAACCAGTGCTTCAAAATCTCTGGCATTTACCCCTTTGACTGATCTTTCTTATACTTTTGTCGCTTCCAGACAATATTTGGAAAATTTGAAATTGCGCGAAGGAATTGATTATACGAAAAAAGATCCTGCCTTTTTCCAAAAAGCAACCCTTATGCTTATGGATCATGAAAATATATCAAGGCAGCATATTGAAGCCTATTTTTCCGCCAATTCCATTGAAACCCGTCAGATTCTTGAAACAAGTAATATGGAACTTTTGATTGAATTTGCAAAAATCGGATTGGGCGTTTCCTGTCTCATTCGAAATTTTGTAGAAAAAGATATAAAAAACGGCACGCTTATCGAGATTCCTTTACGTAAAAATATCTCGACACGTACCGTTGGTTTTGCCTATTCAAAAGAATCCGTACACAATCCTGCCGTGGCAAAATTCAAGCAAATATTAAAAGAAACTTATGGTAAATAATGGGTGCTTTATTTCTTTTTCACAGGGATCCAGATCTCGGAATAATAATTTTCGTCCATCGTTCCCTTCGAGAATTTTGTTGGATCATCGTACATTTCCACACAATATCCGGCGGCAAATTCATAATCCCGGAGTGCCGGCAGCCATTCTGTAAAAATCTTCGTATTGACATCCTGCAAAGCCGATGGCAATGGACCTTTACATGGGAACACCGCCCAGTTGAATTCAGGAATCGTCCTTGTCACAAATCCGTCCGGTACTTTACGTCCGTCTTCGTAAGGATCTGCGATCAGATATTCGAACGAATCCTTTCCCATCTTTTCGTCAATATTGATGCCATAAACTCCACAGACAACATTTCCCTTTCCTTCTTTAAAATGCTGCTGCCAAAACTGCGGGATAACCTCCTTTGCATTTTCATAAGAAAATGTGCCCGAATTGGCAATTACTGTAAATGCCGCTTTCTTTTCGATTTTGTAATCCATAAGATAGCCTCCTTCGATTGATAATTTGATTTTTAGCGGAGCGAAGGATTTAAGCATACTATGGTCCTTACGGACTTTTGCCGGCGTCACGCCATGAAATCTTGTAAATGCCTTCGTAAAACTATCCGGCGAATCATACCCATATTTCAGAGCAATATCGATCACTTTGGCATCGCCTGCCAGCAGGTCATTTCCCGCCAGTGCCATGCGCCGGTTGCGTATGTACTCAGATATTGTGATCCCACAGGCAAAGGAAAATCCTTTTTGCAGATAAAAACTGGAAATACAAACATGATTCGCAATCTCTTCGAGTGTGATTTCGTCGGCAAGATGCTTTTCGATGTATTGTATAGATTCTCCAATTGCATTCATCCAATCCATATTTGCTTACCTCCTTTTCGTTTCGCTGTATCCCTATTCTATCGGATTTGGCTGTCTGTTTCCCGACATTTTCTGCACACATTTGTCTTCTTCCCACAACAGGTATTTTGAAGATCATCCACGCTTTTGCCAATCATTCTACTTCCTTTTCCCTTGTTCTTCTACTGCTGTTTTTTAGGAAAATGTGTCATTTTTTCAGAATTCCCGCGCAGTATCCGATCCTTTATGCACATTCACGGAAAACAGGCCGTCTTTATTGCAGAAAATGAGTATCTTCCGGACACCCTGCATCTTAAATCCAGCTTCTGCCTCCTCTTCCGGATACCGTTTTACCAGCTGAATACATTCAGAAGAAACAGCTGCAATAAACGAAATATAATGCGTTTTTGTCATTTCGTGCTGCACGCGCACATAATATTCATCTTCCATTCTTTCAATGAAAATCTTATGCTGTTCATCGGATTCTTCCAGTGTTTCCGGCTGCAAAAGCACCCCGTGACACGTAATCGCCGCCTCCCCCATGCTGTGAATAACATTTCCACAGATTGGACAGACATAAAAGCGGGAACGCAGCATATTAGCGGATACATTGGCATTTTGAACCGGGCTTCCAGAAAGCAGCTCTGCAACAGAGACTTGAAATGCTTGCGCGATCGGTTCCAATAACATGATATCCGGATAGCCTTTTCCCGTCTCCCATTTGGAAACCGTTTTATCACTGACTCCAAGCCGGTCTGCCAGCTGTGCCTGTGTCATATTGTTTTTTTGACGCAGTCCCTTAATGACTGCTCCTGTTACATATTGATTCATTTTTTGCACCTCCATGTTCCCATTATAAGGCAGGCGGGCGGGAAAGGCTACCTACGGAGAGTAGAGAGATACTCTTCCAGTGTAATTCCCCGACTCATAATCTCCTTTGCAGGTTCTTTTCCGACGTATCGAAAATGCCAGGATTCATAGTCATATCCGGTCACTTTTTCTTTTCCTTTCGGATAGCGCAGAATAAATCCGTACTCTGCACAATGTTTTCGAAGCCAGATATTTTCCGGTGTTGTTTCCTGCGTCTGATCCAGTCTTTGATTTGCTTTTGAAGTGATATCCACACAAAGGCCTGTCTCATGCTCACTGTATCCGGAAGGTGCAACAGTTTGAAGGGCATCTTTTTGAGCCTGCTCTTCACTCATTCCTGCACTCCTGTTTTTTCTTATTTCTTCCTGTAATATCTGTGTCTGCCGTGCCGCCGTCCGATACGCACTCACTACCATAATAGAATATCCCGGATTATCCGCTTCGCAGTCTGACCACATATTTTTTAAGTCTTCGTACATCGTCTCTGCGACATATTTTCCATTTTTCAATTGATGAAGCGGCTGATAAAATCCATTCGGAATCGCATTCTTTTTGTTCACAAGTACAAGAAGATCCTTGTCCTTTTTTCTTTTTGGAACGGATGTATTTTTAACATCATAGGTAGTGTATTTTTCATTACTTTTCTCCGTTTTTTCGATTCTTTCCCCTTTGTCCTGGTTTTTATTATCGGACTGTGAAAATACATAAACTGCAATGGCAGTAACATCAAAAATAATCAGAAAAATAAGACAAATTATAGCATGTTTTCGATTTTCTCTTTTCATAAAAAAGATCTCCTTTCTGAAATACAATGCCATTATAAAAGACAAATGCATCATATTTCTCTAAAAGAAGTATCTTTTTTGTATCATTTAATAGGTTATTGCCGACGAATCTATTGTTTCTTCGGACTTATCAAAATACTCTTCGGTATAAAAAAGCCCTCCAAATGAAATCTGTAATCGGTTATATTTTCCACCATTTTCCGGCCGTTCCAACACAATATCCATCTCCACAGTATCATTTGTATTGTCAAAATTCACAAGACATTTTCGCAACATCCGGTAGTTCTCATAATTATTTGCTAACTGCATATAACCATTGCCGTAATACTCTGCCATCTGCGTTCTAAGCTCAAATAAAATATCGCCCTCTTCTTCTTTTGTGTTAAAAAATTTTCTTACGGTTTTTCCCTCTGCATTGATATAATATATTTTTTCCTGTTCCATATCAAATGCCAGCGTATATTCTGTTCTATTTTTCTTATCCTCAAATGTAAACAGCCACACAGGAAATCCATTGGTTTCATAGCTGTTATCCTGCACCAGATAATATGCTGCACTTTGAAAGTCATCCTGTAAATTTTCTGACAAAGAATAGAAATCCATTACCTTTTTTTCGTTCAAAAAATCCAACTGTTTTTTTATTTTTTCAAAAAAATGATCGTCGTATTCCAGTATCTGTGAAACACTTTTCACCTGAAATAAAAAACTCGTTTGCGGCCAGGTTGAAAAGATCCGAATCTTCTCTGTATAACTCAGACTGAACTCTATATTTTTATTTTCCATCTTATCTTCCATCGCAACCTTCTGACCAATCTTCTGGCTTTCCGTCAGCGTATTTACAAAGGATGGAATCCACAATGCTCCAAGAAACAAAACAGCTGCCACAAAAATCATAACTATTATTTTTACTGCCTTTTTCAAGATTCCACCTCCTTCGGAAATTGAATGGTGATCGTCGTTCCCCGATTTTCCACACTTTGTATTTTCCATGAAGCCTGATGCACACGTACGATTTCCGCACAAATTGTCATCCCCAGTCCTGCTCCGCCCTCTTTTCTTGAACGGGATTTATCGACCATATAAAATGGCTTGATCACATTCTCAAGTTCACTCTCCGGGATTCCTTTTCCTTCGTCCTGAATCCGGATACAATAGCCATCCTCCATCATGTTTCCCTGCATTTGAATATGCTGTCCTCGTTCCGAGGCCTTGCATGCATTTTCCACCAAATTAGTTAAAAGAGAAAGGACTAACTCTTTATTTCCACGGAAATCTCCTTTCTGCATTTCATATGTAAATTTCAGCTGTTTTTTCTGCAAAACGGGTTCCAATACCTTTTCCACTTCTTCGCCCAGATTTTCTGCGGACATCTGTGGTAACTCCGTTTCTTCGTTTTGCAGAAGAAATAAGTGTAATAATTTATACGACAGCATCTCCAGTCGTTTTCCCTGTGAAAAAATATAGTCTGCTGCCATCATTTCTTCTTCCTGTGACAACGAAATGGACCGGATCAATTCCGCATATCCGATAATGGAAGTAAGCGGCGTTTTCAATTCATGCGCAAATGCCGCAGTAAATGCTTCCTGACTTTCTGCATGTTCTTGCAGTTCCTGCATCCTTTTCTGCAATTCATCTGCCATGCGGTTAAAATCTGCCCCAAGCTCCGCGATTTCGTCTCCTCCCCGGATTTTAACCCGCTTTCCCATATTTCCATTGGCAAATTCAGCAGTCGCTGCCGACAGTCCCCGGACACGGTACGTCAGCAGCCACGAAATAATCAGAGAAAGAACTGCACCAATCAGCAATACACTACAAATAATGTATCGATATCTCTGAGTCATGTCCTGTCTCTGTGCAAATACTTCCCCCAGATCTGTCTGTGTCTCAATATAATACCCCTTCAAATTTACTGTTGTCACCATATAACTGACAGTTCTCAAATAATATTTTCCCTCATCGGAGCAAATTTCATATGCCTTATGTTTATGATCAACTTCATCTAGTAAAGAACTATCTTCTGTGCGCTTTTCTGACCCATAGATCTTTCTCTTTTTCTCATCGTAAACAAGAAAGGTGTCCTTTCCATCTTCCATACTCTCTTGTAAAGAATGCATAATTTCTTTCATGTATTTGTTTTGCTTTGCGCTGTATTTTTTCGGGAGAAGTTCCACCGCATTATGAAGTGTAGTACGGTACATCTCATTGCGGCTGTTTCCGACTTCAATCTCTCGTTCCACCGAGGCTTGAAATTGTGCATAAATCATCCATGTCCCACTGATTGTAAACGTAATGGTGATTAAAATAAAAAAACTAAAAAATATCTTCCAATAAAATTTCAAATCATACCTCCAAGCGATAACCCACTTTATAAACCGACTGTATTTTATCTCCCCAGTTTAATTTTTTTCGTAATCTCTGGACATGTAAATCAACCGTGCGGCTGTCTCCCATATAATCGCTGTCCCATATATTTTCATATATTGTTTCACGGTATAAGGCAATGTTTTTATTGCGCACAAAAAATAACAGCAGTTCAAACTCCTTCCAGGTAAGCATGATCTGTTTTCCTCCCTGCATTACCGTTCGCGAGGAAAGATCGATCGTCGTATCAAATATCTCTATTTTGTCTTCCATTTTATGATAACGACGGAGCACCGTCTCAATCCTTGCCTGTACTTCTAACATCTCAAACGGCTTTGTAATATAGTCTTCTGCCCCAGCACGAAGTCCTTTCACTCTGTCATCCAGATCTCCCATCGCTGTAATAAAAATAACCGGTATTTCTTTTGTTTTTATGTACTCCAGCAGTTCATATCC
>DJNB01000014.1:34285-34889 GCA_002435545.1 Lachnoclostridium sp. UBA6475 | reverse complement strand
CCGTCCAGACACATAACCGAGTCCCGGATACCGTCCATCCGGTCAAGGACACCGGTCAGCTGTCCGGTCAGTTCCTCCGCCATCTGGTAGGTATCTCCCATTTTTTCCTTAAAACAGTCATGGATCCGGTGGATATCCTCGAATTTTCGCCCCAGCGTCTCCATTTTTTCAAATTGTTCTTTCTCCCGGATGCCGTACTGCTCCAATTCGCACAGAAAGGATTTGCACTCATCCAGAAATCCGGGCCGGTCGATCCCCTTTTTAAAATAGACCAGATTGTCCTTCTGCTCGGAAAAGATTTTCCGCAGAAGCATCGTCTTTCCCATATCTTCCAGTATTGTTTTCTGCAATGCCGGAAACTGCTCAAACGCGCGGAATGCCAGACGGTGAAAGCTCAATACATCGATGTTTAAGATTCCGTTTCCGCCGCTCATTTCCACAAGTGTTTTCTGCGTCTCTAACGTAAACTGGTCGGGCACCAGGATATAATATCTGCGTTCCCGGTGCGCCGCTGCCTCTTCGCAGATCGTTTGATAAAGATACGTGCTTTTTCCGCTTCCTGCACTTCCACATATAAATTCAAGTCCCATTTTATTTCTCCCTT
>DJNB01000014.1:21756-34229 GCA_002435545.1 Lachnoclostridium sp. UBA6475 | reverse complement strand
CTGCATATGATTTAGTAAGATGGAATCCCACTCCATAGAAGGAGGTATTATCCACATGTCAAAAACTAAAATTATCGTACTTCAAATGAAAGAATTAGTATATACCGGCATCTTTGTAGGGCTAGGCATCCTGCTTATCGTACTGCTTTTTGTGATGTTCTATCCGAAAAAGGACAAATCTTCTGCGACGACGGCCGACACGGCACCGGAAACAGCATCCTATATCCCCGGTATCTATAATTCGGAATTAAAACTCGGCGAAAATACTCTGAACCTCGAAGTTGTCGTTGACGAAGACCAGATCAAATCCGTTTCTTTTGTAAACCTCGAAGACTCGGTGACAACGATGTATCCACTCGTAAAACCGTCTCTTGAAAGCATCGAAAAGGAATTGATCGCCGGCACACCGATCGACGACATTCCGGTTCAGGAAAAAAGTAAATTTACCCAGTCCATGTTGATTGACGGCATCAAAGCAGCGCTTGATAAAGCGGTTCCTACAGAGTAATGCCTTCCCGCCGGCCAATCTCAGCCAGATCTTCTTTCCAAAGGGCATCGGAGGCATCGCTTGGCATACGCAGATCTCCCCGCGGTGACACGGCGACGCTTCCCACTTTTGGTCCATCCGGCAGACACGAGCGCTTAAACTGCTGGCGGAAGAAGCGATGAACAAAGGTGGACAACCATTTATAAATGGTCTGCGTGTCATACTCGCCTGCAAAGGTGATTTTTGCCAGTCGGAAGATTTTCGACGGCATATAGCCAAAACGCAGCATATGATACAGGAAGAAGTCATGCAGTTCGTACGGCCCCACGATATCTTCGGTCTTCTGCGCAATCTCGCCCTCTTTCGGCGGCAAAAGTTCCGGACTTACCGGTGTATCTAAAATGTCATACAATACCTCTTTCAATGTCCCCTCTCCACTATTATCCGCAAAATACTGTACCAAAAAACGTACAAGTGTCTTTGGCACCGAACAATTTACTCCATACATTGACATATGATCGCCGTTGTACGTCGCCCATCCGAGCGCAAGTTCCGACATATCGCCGGTTCCGATCACAAGTCCGCTTTCCTGGTTTGCAATGTTCATCAAGATCTGGGTCCGCTCTCTCGCCTGCCCGTTTTCATACGTTACGTCCTGCACCGCCGGATCGTGTCCGATGTCTTTAAAATGCTGCAATACTGCCTTTTCAATCGATATTTCTTTTAATGTTGTTCCGAGTTCCTGTGCCAGTTTGACGGCATTATCATACGTTCGGTTTGTCGTACCAAAACAAGGCATCGTCACGCTCACGATCCCTTTTCGGTCAAGGGTCAGCTGATCAAAGGCACGGATCGTGACAAGCAGGGCAAGGGTCGAATCCAGCCCTCCAGAAAGCCCGATCACGGCGCTCTTACATCCGGTGTGGCGCAGGCGCTTCGCAAGTCCTGCCGCCTGAATATTCAAGATCTCGTTGCAGCGTTCCTCGCGGTCGCCGCGGTCTACCGGCACAAATGGCGTTTTTTCAAATTCGCGTGTCAGTTTCGTCTCTGCCATCGCCTCAAAGGTAAAGAAATGTCTCACGTATCCCTCGTTTTCCGGCACCGCATACAATGGAAACGTCCCCATGCGCCGTCTCTCGGCTTCCAGTTTTTTACAGTCAATCTCGGTGACCGCATCTTCGCCTGCAAAGGCTTTATTTTCTGCCAGAAGGGTTCCGTTTTCCGCGATCAGATGATGTCCCCCGTAGACAAGATCGGTTGTCGATTCGCCCGTCGAAGCATCGGCATACAGATAGGCACTCACGGTTCTCGCGCTCTGGTTTTTCACAAGATCCCTGCGGTATGCTGCCTTTCCGGTCAGTTCATCACTCGCCGACGCATTGGCGATAACGGTCGCCCCTGCCATCGCATGATAACTGCTCGGTGGAACCGGCATCCACAGATCCTCGCAGATCTCAACCGCGAGACAAAGTTCCGGCATCTGCTCACAGCAGAATACCTGACGGATGCCAAACGTCACTTCTTCTTTCTGGAAGGACAGGTGGTGTGTGCCCTGCTTCTCTTCCCCGCGCTTTCCCTGTGCCTGCGCGGCG
Source organism: Lachnoclostridium sp. UBA6475 (assembly GCA_002435545.1). GTDB lineage: Bacteria > Bacillota > Clostridia > Lachnospirales > Lachnospiraceae > Eubacterium_F. The sequence continues at coordinate 32,150 of DJNB01000014.1, read as the reverse complement.
TCGCCCGAAGCAAAATGCCGTCCCTCATAAAATTCGGAATACATCGGTATATGGCTCTTTGGCACAAGTCCGAGAACCCGGCCGCCTTTCACTACCGCCGCGACATTGTACAAACGTGCCTGATGCCGGAGGGGCAGTGAGACGACAGACAGCATGTCAAGTTTTTCTGTCTCTTTTACATATTTTGCCAGTGCTTTTTCTGCTCCCGCAAGCAGGGGTTCCTGCAAAAACAGGTCGCTGCATGTATAGGCACTGATGCCAAGCTCCGGAAATACTGCGATATGTACGCCCTTTCCGGCAAGTTCTTCTGCCTTTTCAATCATTTTTTCTATATTATATGCACAGTCTGCCACTTTACTGTCCGGAGCAGTCACTGCGACTTTGATAAATCCATCTTTCATAGTTCGCCCTTTCTATCTATACAGATAAAGGCGACGATTTCTCGCCGCCTTGCAGTACTCTTTTACTTCCCAAAATGCCGGTTCCTGATTTTTGACTCCTAGCATATGCTAGGTGGGCAACCGCATGTGCTCTTTTGCCGTCCATTGCAATGTTTCCATTGTACTGACAAGTCAGCAGGGATGGCCTGACATCCAAACACAGATATAGGAATCCCGTTTAAAGTATTGTAGGTTCAAAAATTCAAGAGTGTCGAACATTCCAGGAAAGTAAATCTGTAACTATAGTATACCTAAATTTGCGCAATATATCAAGAGAAAAATTAATCTCTTCGATTATTTATGAGAAGCACCAGACGAAATACCTGAAGTGCTGTACTGACAACCGCTGCCACATACGTAAGTGCCGCTGCGGACAATACCTTTCTCGCGCCTTTGATCTCGTCGCCATAGAGGATTCCAAGGCTGTCAAGCACCCGCATGGCGCGCGCCGACGCGTCAAATTCGACCGGAAGTGTCACCAGCTGAAAGACCAGTACGCCGGAGAAAAGGATAACACCAATTTTTGCCAGTCCGACGTAGCCAAGGATCAATCCGATCAGGATGAGCGGCATGGAAAGCCGGGATGCAAAATTGACGATCGGTACCAGTGCCGTACGGATCGTGATCGGCACATATCCCCTCGCGTGCTGGATGACGTGGCCGCACTCGTGCGCCGCTACTCCGACCGCAGAGACGGAAGTCGATCCGTATACCGAATCCGACAGATTGACTACTTTTTTGCCCGGATCATAATGATCGGTCAGATCCCCGCTCACGCGGCGTATGCTGACATCGGTAATACCGGCGCTCCGCAGGATCATCTCTGCCACCTGCTCTGCACGCAGGCCGCGCTGGTTATAGATCCGGCTGTTTTTCTGAAAACTTCGCTTTACGTTCGCCGACGCAATCATGCTGATGACCGCTCCGATCACCACAAGGATGTACGTCGGATCCCAGTACATATAATAAGGATACATCTTATCACGCTCCGTTCATTGTGTATTTATTGTACGCATTATAGCACACTTTTATTCTTTTGTCACTTCCCTCTTGTTGTTTTTTTTAAATCGTGATACACTAGTATTTACCAAAATGCGAATGTGGGAAGTGGAGTTCTGAATCGTTATACCAAAATGAAAAGGAGTACAATATGACATTATTTCAATCTTTTCTCCTTCTGATCGTTGGATTTGTTTTTCTGATCAAAGGAGCCGATTTTTTTGTAGACGGAAGTGCCAGCATTGCCAAGCAGCTGCGTGTGCCTTCCCTGATCGTCGGAATGACGGTTGTCGCGATGGGAACGAGCCTCCCGGAATGCTCCGTCAGCGTGACGGCATCTCTTACCGGCAATAACTCCCTCGCGATCAGCAACGTCGTGGGATCGAACATTTTCAATCTGCTCGTCGTCTGCGGTGTATGTGCTGTCATTACACCGCTCGCCGTTCACGAAGACACAAGAAAGCGTGATTTCCCGGTTTCCATCGTATGCGCCATCCTGCTTTTGGCAGCCGGCTGGCTGGGAATGTCGATCGGCCGCGTGGAAGGCATCGTATTTTTAGTCTGCTTCGCCATCTTTCTCGTTGTGATGATCCGCTCGGCGTTGAAAGCAAGAGCTGCCGGCATGGATGTGGAAGTAGAAGGCGAGGATGCTAAGATCCTTCCCGTCTGGAAGAGTGTATTGTTTATTGTGCTCGGCATTGCAGCGATCAAATACGGCGGGGATTTTGTCGTAGATTCCGCATCGGATATCGCGGCGGCATTTGGCATGAGCCAGACGCTCATCGGTCTTACGATCTGCGCGATCGGAACGAGCCTTCCGGAACTTGTCACCTCGATTGTCGCTGCACGGAAAAATGAAGTCGATATGGCAGTCGGAAATGTCATCGGATCGAATATTTTCAATATCCTGCTTGTACTCGGTGTCGGTGCTGCGATCAGTCCGATGTCGTTTATCATGGAAAATGCGATCGATCTCGTAGTTCTGATCTTTGTCAGCGTTCTGTGCTGGATCTTCTCGTGTTCGCGCAAAGAGATCCGCCGGGGCGAAGGCATCTTTATGGCTGCCTTGTATATCGTGTACTGGGTTTATATCTGTATACGGTAATACCGGAAAACAGCAGATTTGGTATTTCCAATTTTTTACATATATGAAAGAGGGTTATGAAATGGATTATAAGTTACAGCTCGGATGTTTTATCGTTATTTCCTACATTATTATCATGTACATACACGGAACCGGAAAACTGCAGGAAAAGCACCGTTTTAACAGTTTCGACCTGGTTCTGCTCTGTGGTGTCATATATCTGGTTTTTGACACGATCACGGTGTACACGGTAAATCATCTGGACACCGTTCCGCTGTGGCTCAATTATATGTGCCACGCTGTCTTTCTCATGCTGATCGACCTCATTATCTTTTTGTTTTTTTACTATCTGCTGGATATCTCCGGAATCCTGCTTTCCTCGAAAAAAAGCCGTTTTCTCCTCTGGTCGCCTCTGATCATCAACGAAGCGGTCATTTTATTTTCGATCCGGGAGCTGCATTTTATCCACGGAAAGATAACGAATTATTCGATGGGGATTCCGGCTTATACCTGTTATATTATGATGGCAGTCTACACCCTTGCCGCGATCATTTTATTTTTCCGAAGCTGGCATTTTATCTCCAGCTACAAACGCACGAGTATCCTTGTCTACATGATCGTATGTGCGGGAATCACAATCTTTCAGATGGTTTTCCCGGAAGCGCTTGTCTCGTGCCTCGCGATCACGATTACGATCCTCTGTCTGTATGTCAACACGAAAAGTCCGGCAAGGATGGAGCTGGAAAATACGTACCGCCACATGATGCACAGTTTTGCGGATATCATCGAAAGCCGCGACGGCAGTACCGGAAACCATGTTAAACGTACGACTGCTTATGTCGGCATTATTTTAAAGGGTATGAAACGCCACAATTATTACCGCAAAATCCTCACGCAGGATTATATGGATGAACTTTTACAGGCGGCGCCCATGCACGATATCGGAAAGATCTCAACGCCGGATTCGATCCTGCAAAAACCCGGCCGTCTGACAGAGGAAGAATTTGACATTATGAAACAACATACGACAAATGGCGCGGAAATCATTGAAAAAACGTTACATACGATGGGCGATCAGGATTTTGTAACTCTCGTAAAAAATGTCGCCCTGAGTCACCATGAGAAATGGAATGGAACCGGCTATCCGCAGGGGCTCGCCGGACAGGACATCCCGCTCTGCGCCCGTATTATGGCGATTGCGGACGTTTTCGATGCCGTCTCCGCCAAACGCTGCTACCGCGATGCGATGACGCTGGAACAGAGTTTTAAGATCATTGAAGAAGGTTCCGGCACCGCATTTGAACCGCTTCTCGTGGATGTATTTATGGAATTAAAAGACGAAGTGATAAAAGTGCATGATACAATGCAGGAACTCTGATCTTTACCATGCGCACCGACAAAAAGGGAGCTGCCACACGATCTTTTCGTGCGACAGCTCCTTTTATGCTGTATGATTCGATTATTTCTTTATCTTAATCTTCTTCACCTTTCCGGCTTTTCCGTAAACCTTCCTGCCATTGGCGTCTATGGTAAATGCCATTACCTTAATATAATACGTCTTTCCTTTCTTCATTCTCTTCAGCGTAATTTTCGGAATGTATGTTGTCCGGCTCTTCGCTTTCTTGAATTTCTTATTCGTACTATAGATAACTTTATAACCAATTGCCCCTGCTACCGGCTTGATCGTCACGGTAACTTTTTTCTTCGCCGCATTTTTCAATTTTCGGATCCGGGCTTTGCCAAGTTTCACAGTCTGTGGACTTGCCGGCTTCGGTGTCGTTATCTGCGTCGGAAGATTTGTAGGCACTGCCGTCTTCACCGGTGCCGGTGTCTTCGTCGGTCTTGGTGTCTTGGTTGGCTTCGGCGTCTTGGTCGGTCTTGGTGTCTTGGTCGGTCTTGGCGTCTTCGTCGGCTTCGGTGTGCCTGTCGGATTCGGTGTCGTTGACGGAACGGCTGTCATTGTCGGCGCCGGTGTACCTGACGGATTCGGACTTCCTGACGGGTTCGGGCTTTCACTCGGTCCCGGAGCAGGTGTCGCAGATTCTTCCGGTGCCGGTGTACCGCTAGGCTGCGGACTTGCGGATGCTGACGGATCCGGGCTTTCACTTGGACTCGGTGTCGGTGTGTACTCCGGAGATTCCTCTCCATCGTAGGTTCCTGTCGTATACTCCAGAGAATCCGATGCGGAAAGTCCTACCGCGTAAATCTTGCTTTCCTCTCCTTTTAGAGAAACATTGATCTTTTTCTCGCTCGTTCCATTCGATATCGTAATACATTTTTCAATCGCCGTCTCATACTGGTTTGTCACTTTTATTCCCGTAATCGTACCATTTTCAATGATGGTCTCGTATACAAGCTGTTCTTCGTAAAGTTTAGATGGTTTTATCATACTAAATGATGTCGTATTGTCAACCGGATTCAATTCGTCTAACTCTACTGTCTTACTGTATGCTGTCGCTGTAAGTGACAACGCGATCGTATCGGCATCTTCCGTAAATGTCGGTTTATATCCGAACTGCAGGATATATTCCCCTTTGTTTATGGCCTCCATGGCGTCTTTTCCGGAGATGACAACATTTCCTGCCTTGTCATCCCAGGCTGCTCCATCCGACAAAGGATTTACTTCGATATTCTTCTCATCTGCCATTGAAAAATCAACGGTTACTTTGCTGTCTTCATCCAGCGGAAGAGTTCCGGCATTGCTTACCACAACCTGCAGCATTCTTTCTCCACCGGATACCGTACCGGTTAATTCCGGATTGGAAACGACGATGTCGGCTGCCAGAAGTACAAGCGTTGCTTTAGCTGTCGTGCCATTATCTGCTTCAATGGTAAACTCTTCATTTTTCAGCGTATCGGAAAGTGCATATGTAAATTTCACTTGTCCGCTTTCTCCGCTTTCCAGGGAAACCGGATAGTTTTCTACTACTGTAGTGCCGTTATTTTTAATGCTTACGGTATTGATCTTCTTTCTTGCTGCATTGGTAAAGGATACCGTTACATTGATGTTGCTGGAAGGTACAATATTCTGGTCAAATGCATCTGCTGACGCATCTTTGATGCTGTCCTTGATCGTCTTTTGTGCAAATGCGAGTTTGGCCGGTTTTTCCGGCTGGTCTGCCTCTTCTGCAGTTCCTGTACTCTGCGGCTGTGGCTGGGAACAGGAAACAACCGTAAAGGAATCTCCGGTCTTGGCAACCGTATTTCCCACTACTGCTTCGTCCGAAGCGGAAACACGGTTGATCTCATATTTCATTGACAAAGAAGGGTCTTTGTCGTCTTCTTTCGTAATGTATTTGGCATAGGTGTGATTCTGTGAATCTTCGCCGATGTCATTCCAACACAAAGCACTGCTGCTGATATCGTCTCCGCCTTTGGCAAAATCAAAGTTTTCTGCGATATCACCGGAATCCATAGCAGAAACGTCGTTTGCGCTTCCGTCCATGTTGAATCCCTGAAGATCAACGTATTTTTTGCTGACAGCGTCTCCTTCGTATTCTGACTGCTGCCATGCTGCGAGGAACATTCCTCCCTGATCGGTTACGTATTTCACTCTTGGCTGCGTCTCACCACAGTCATTACAGGTAACACGGTTAATACTCTTCACGGTTCCTTCCTCGATCAGATAGGAGAATAACTCGCGTTCCTGCAGACGGTCACCCGATCCCATGCTTGCCAGAACCATGGCTTTCCCGTCGTCCGAAAGCGTTACATCATAAGACTGGACGCCTTTGATCTCACCATTTTCAAGACACTGCGGGGTGCTCCATGTCGTTCCGTCATAATAACTGAAGTACAATTTTTTCTCGCCCTGTGCGTCTTCCTGCACAGAAGTTTCACTAATTGTCTGCAGATCGTATGTATCGGACTGCCATACGACAATCGCTTTTCCATTTTTAACCGATACCACCGGCGTCATGTCCGCTGCGGCGTTGTCGGTAAGCTGTGTGTGTTTGCCATTTACATATACATGAATCTCATCCGTATTGGCAGCATCGTTAAATTCTTCGCTGTCGATGTCGTTCGTATCCTTATCTGCCATTGATTTATCATAGGACATCGCATCAAAGGCCAATACATTCAGATCCCCGTCCGAATCATAATCTATGGCATTGACGGTCTGTGTTTTTCCGTCCGTTCTCCAGTCCGAATAGATCGTTGGTTCCGACCAGTTCGTTCCGTCGTAAGTGCTTACGGCAGGATTGATCGTGCCAAGATCTTCCAGATTGTCGGTGTATACCATTCCCATCGTCTTTCCATCGTTGGAAAGGACAGGCGGAATGTACGGATCAATATAATCATACCACGCTTCGTCATCCTTGCTTTCCATCGCTAACATGGATACTTCGGCGCTCTCCATACCGGCAAGATCAAGAAGGTTCGGACGTCCTAATGGAAATTTTTTCCAGTCCCCAAAATCTTTTCCGGTACTAAATCCGGTTCCCACAATCTTTTTCTTGTATTTGATCAATAACAGTTTAAATTCAAAGTAAAGTCCGATATCTCCGCTGAAATTGAGATATCCGCCATTGTAAGTCTTTGTCTTATTGAGGTCGTTAAAAGCAATTACACGGTGGTTGTACTCCAGGGAAAGATTTCCCTCTGCACCAAATTTCAGTTTAACAACCTTTCCATCAAAGCCGACACCACCGCTGGCTCCGACGTATCCTTTCACGCCCACAAGAATGTCTGTGACAAAATCGTACTCACTGGTTAATTTGAGGCTGTTCGTACTCAGATCCAATCCTACAAATTTATCATGGTACACATTTTTGCCAGAGATAAGAGCGTCAATATTCGCCGTCGCTCCGACTTTTACTCCATAATACAGTGGGACAAATCCAACGACAACATTGTTATTAAATCCAAACTCGTACTGAATGCTTCCTGCAATTCCACCGCCGGTATAGGTCATCACCCATTTACCGTCTACAAAGTCCGCATTACCAAACGCATATCCGGAAAGAGTCTTGGTAAGTTTATTGTCTTTGATGTCGTTAATCGTCTCGGTCACTGCCGCAACCACATTATCTTCATCCAGTCCGGCATTTCCGATCGCGATCATAAATGTCTTTTTAAATGGATCGTCCGTATCCTGGAAACTTACTTTCATCGGAAGCACTTTTGGAAGATTGAATTTCAAACTCCGGTCAATGACTGCTCCTGCCGAAAGTTTTGGTGTGTCAAAATCTCCGACAAAATTGATGCTGTCCGGTTTTTCAGGGGAAGGAATATCCGTAATATTGGCAATCGTAAACGACGTTGTCTGATTGGACAGGATGTCGCCCTTACTGCTGTCTTTTACAACTACATCCACCGGATATCTTCCTAATGTAGTATCTTCACTGCTGACCGTAAAGGTTGACTTCTTCCACTGATTTTTCATTCCATCATAATAAATCTCTTCTTCTTTTGCCGGCTTATATTCTTTGCCGGAAACTTTTATCGTAACAGTATGTTTGGAAGCGGCAGAGGATTTTACAACAAGAGACTTTGTCTCATTTTTGTCAATCACCAGACTGCTCAATGCCTTTCCTTCTTCATCGGTGATATCTACCGTCGTATTCTGATCGGTTACCGCTGCTTCGCTGTTGAGCTGTACCTGCATACCGGAATTTACCTGCTGGCCATCCTGATATACCGGATACTGTACTAATTTTGGTTCGTATGTATTTCCTTCTGTCGTAACTTCCAAAACAACAGAAGCATTGTCCAGTTTGTCCACATCTTCAAACGATACGTCGAAAGAATAGGCTCCATGTGCAATGTCTTTCTTAAAAGTACTGTCTGCCTTCGACAATACGCTTCCTTTGTCATCCACAAGAAATGCTTTTACGGTAAAATCACTCTCTTTTCCTTTTCCTGTGGAATCGGACAACGTTATGATCTGTTTGTATGCAGAAGATACCGTGCACGTATTGATCGGATAGGCTCCTGCCGACTCTCCGCTCAACATATCTTTGATCGAAACTGCTGTCGTATTGACACCACATACGGCATCCACGGTAATGTCAGCCGCCGTCGGTTTCCATACGATACAGTCTCCGTTGGAAAGCTGGCGGATGCTCTCGGCTTTGTCCGAATCCGTTTTCCACGTTACTTCTTTTCCCGGATTGGAGCTTACATTATATCCGACTTTGTTTCCGGTAGTAAGGTAATCTTTATATTCCGCATTGGTATTTGGACGAAGGATGAACAATTTATCTTTTAATGTCTTTACCGTTACGCTCAGACGATAAATCTGTCCACTCGTTTCGTCGGTTACCGTCACATAGGTAAATCCGTCCTTCTTTCCTGTCAGGATCAATGTACTGCCATCCACCTGGCACTCAGCAACATCCGTGTCGGCACAGACTGCTTTGTATACATCATCTTCTCCATAACCGCCTTTGATCTCATAGATATGAGAAAGACTGATATCATTTAATTTGGAATAAAAATCTTCTGCCTTGCTGCTGTTTTTTACAATTTTTTCCATTTCCGTCTCATTTGAAAGCGTAAGTGTTTTACTGATCTTTTTCCCATTTTCATAGATCTCAAGAGACGCTTTGGTTTCTTCCTTCCATATCGCATACAAAGGAAGAACCCCTTTTCCGGTATACCGGGAACCTGCCTCATAGGTCTCTCCGGTGCCATCTTTTTTCGTATTCCATCCGACAAATTCATAGCCGTCACGTTCCGGCACCTGTGTCGTTATGATAAAGGAATACATATCCTCCTTCTTCTGCGTCTGTGGAAATTCCGTTACCACATCATCCGTATTTTCATTATAGATAATGGCGTATTCTCCATCAAACATTTCCGCATCTGCAAATGTGTCAATGCTGTCAAGTTCTTCCACCGTAGGATTCGTTACCACATCACTCCACTCGATATAGTCACCTTTTTTATATCCTCTGTTGATGGACGCATAGTATCCAAATCCGTTCTTGCTTCTAAACGTGACACCATTTTCATCGTACTGCGAAATGTATCCCTGTGCGACAAGACCGTCGATTCCATCCTCGTAAGTATCTTCCATATATTCCAGTCCGTCATCTGTGCGACACACATTTTCCGCATCTCCGATGAGAGACTCATCAAACAAATTGTCCGAAGACTCTTTCGTCACGGGTGTGCCATCTTCTTCAAACATAAATAACGCAACCGGATAGGTATCGTCTCCGCTGTAGCGGAATACAAAAAATCTTCCCTTTAACTGTTCGTCCGAAAACTGATGTCCGGTCGAAGCATTTGCTGTTCCCCAGGAAGCATCGTAAATATTACCGTTAATCATATTTGCGGATGTTACATTATCAAAAAGCTGGGCGTTACTCAGTTTTGAGCCAAACAATCCGGATTCATAATACCGGTTCCATACCGCATAAAGAGTAACTACCTCATCCGCACTGTAAACGTCTCCCGGTTCATAGGAAGTCCCGGAACCGTCGCTTTCTGTATTCCACTCCACAAAACGGTAGCCTTTGCGGATCGGCGTCTTGTCCGACAGCGTCAGATCTTCACCCTTCTTTTTCGTCTGTTCCTTCGGCATATTCATTAATTTAGCGCCGCCCTCAGAGAGATATGTAACTGCATATTCTCCAGCCTGCAGACTGTTGGAAGAATATCCGGTCATCGCCGCAAGGTCTTCCATCGTAACATCAGTGTCTGCGTTTTTCCAGAAAATATACTCCCCTACATCACGCCCCTGGTTTCCACTCAGATAATAACCAAATCCGTTTTTACTTTCGAAATACAGACCGTTTTCATCTGCTTTTCCCATCTTACAGAGCGCCATAACGCCTTCAATCCCATCGGTATAATGCTCTTCCATATACGCAGCAGCCGTCGAATTTTGAAGACAGATATTGCTTTTCTTTCCTACCAGCGAA
>DJNB01000014.1:13671-21739 GCA_002435545.1 Lachnoclostridium sp. UBA6475 | reverse complement strand
GAACTCAGCGAGCCATCTCTACCGCTGACAAACGGCGTATCGTCATCGTTGTACAGGCACAGCGCAATCGGATACGTATCATCACCGGAATATTTTAATATAAAATGTTTGCCTTTCATCATTGATGCAGATAACTGATGTCCCGTGGAAGCATTTGCAACGCCCCACGAAGCATCGTATGGCAGACTGTTCAACCGGCTTGTACGCATAATATAATCAAACAGCTGGTCGATGCCATACTTCCCGGCAAATATACCGGTCGTATATTCTCCATCGTTGATCGTAGTGCTGCTGGCCGCCGCCTGTGACTTCGTCGTATCAACCGGTAACGACGGTGCCAAAAGAGCTGCGATAAGCAGATAACATAGTGTCCTTTTCCATGTTCGTTTCTTCATAATGTCCCTCCTTAACTTAAATTATAAAGATAAGACAATTATAACACAGTTTTTACCGGTTGTCCAAACGTTTTCCTGCCCTCTACCAGTATACTTTCCGCCCCTTCACGCACACAGCGCCCCCGGAAAAAAGCACAATACCGGCGATCCATGCCGCCGCCATGCGGGGCGGATCGGCTTCTACCGTCAGCGTCTGCTGGGGAAAGATAGAAATCGCAGAAAACATATGCAGTCCGTCGAACAGATTCAGGTAAATATCGTACAAAACCGCTGCCATCAGCGCTGCTCCGGTACTCTGAAAGAGAAAACAACAGAAAAATGCCAAGCCTGCCATCATTCCCGTTTCTGCCAATATCTGCCATAACAGCAGCCTGTCAAACGGCTGTATGCTCTGAAGCATGACAAACGAAAGAACGGCGGCTGCCATATACGCAGCAATCCCCGCCGCCACGCAGACCGTGATCTGATACGGTTTCCAGATCAGATACATCAATTCATTGCCGTCGTGCGAAAAGAAATCGCCCGCATAGATCAGGATCCACCACGTAGAAAAAAGCGGGATCCAGACATGAAGCTGGCGGATGCAGTCTGCCGTCTTGATGTCCGATTCCGGGCCGGACAGGATCAATGCCGCAAGCGCCGGGATCAACACAAATAACGCGGCAAACGGCACCACAAACCGCAGCTTATTTTTTGTCATTTGAACCAAATATAATTTTGCCATCGCTACGCCTCTTTCAGTCTCTGCAAATATCCCTGTTCGAGTGTCGCATTGTCCTCCCCGGCAAAACGACACGCTTCTTCTACCGTCACATTTTCCAAAAGTGTCCCGTCTTTCATAATTAAGACGCGGTCACACACCGCCTCCACTTCTTCCACGATGTGGGTAGAGATCACGATGATCTTGTCTTCTTTTGACAATTTTTGGATAATTTCTTTAAAATGGCTCCGCTCTTCCGGATCCAGTCCTGTCGTCGGTTCATCGAGAAACAGAATATCCGGATCTCCGAGAATCGCCTGCGCGATACCAAGCCGCCGCTGCATTCCGCCGGACAGATGTCCTACCTTTTCTCCTGCCTTTTCCGATAAATTGACATCGGCGAGCACACGATCGATCTCCGCCTCCCGCTTCTCCTTTGGTACCTTTTTGGCGGCGGCAAAATAATGCATCATTTCCTTTACTTTTAACTCGTGAAACATGCCAAAACGCTGTGGGAGATAGCCGATCTTGTCCTCTTTCTGCATCGTGACCGTCCCCTCCGAAACCGGATACAATCCGAGAATACAGCGCAAAAGTGTCGTTTTCCCCGCTCCGTTTGGCCCCAGAAGTCCATAACAGCCTTTGTCCAGTTCACAGCTGAATTCCTTGATCACCTTGTGGCTGCGAAAGTTTTTACTTACCTTTTCAATCTTTATCATGTCTGCCTCCCTCTGCGTTTTGCAACGCCTGCAAAAATTCGTTTGGTGTTCTGTTATCCTGTGTATCCATCAGATATTGAATCGTCGCCTGCGCCACGTACTTCGTACCGCATTCGCGCATTTTCAATATAAGGTCATCCTGTAACTTTTCTTCTTCGGACAATTCTGCCCCCTCCGACAAGTCCTTTAAAAGTTCTATCTCTGCCGGATCCTCGATCTGCCAGTCATACGAGAAAAAGATGTCCTTCAATGCCGTCTTTCCCTCTGCTTTCACCTCTGCCGCCAGCACCTGGATCGGCGAAACCGCATTTTTCGTCAATATGTGGTCTCCGAGATCATAATATTCCTGCAAAATGGTGTTAAATGCGAAACTTCCCGGTATGACGACCACCATTTTTCCCTGCGCCGGGGATGGCTCCTGAATTGCAAGAAATGTCATAAGTTTTTCCCATTCTTCGGAAAATTCCGTCGTCGTAAACTGTTCCGCGGCTGTGAACGAATTGGTATCCAGCGGATAAATGACCTGCTGATTTCCATCATTTTCCATTTGTCTGCAATTTCCGCCCACGAGCGTCACATACGAAGTTTCTCCTGCATGGGAATCCCCGTTTCCCGGCAGATTGCTTGCGGCATTGAGTCCCTTGGTATGAATCGTAAATGCCGCTGTCTCATTTTCATTTACCTTCCACATGCCATTCTCATACAGTTTTTCCACGCCTGCCACCGGATAGTACGCAAAGAATCCCGGCAGGAAACAGGCATTCCGGTTTGCATAAAAGACCGGACTGCTTCCCTTATAACAGAACATCAGTTTGCACTCTGCCTTTTTCTGCGGATTATCCACCACGACCTGATCTCCGTCCTGGGTAAAAGAAAGGCTTTCTCCGTCTTCCGACCGTATGTCGGAAATCTTATATCCGTGGTAAAGGGTAAACGGATATTGTTCCGGTGCATCTGCCGCCGAAACCGTCGCGGTCACTTTTGCCGAAAGTTCGCCGCCAAAGGACAATTCCATATCGTATGCCTGCACGCGAAAATCCTTTTGTTTTTCTTCTATCTGCGGCTGTGAATCATAATAATTCCGGTCTTCTGACACAGCACTCTTCGGATGATCTGTCATGCGTAATACACTTCCTTCATTGACTACAGCCAGCACACAGAGGGCGGTCCAGACGATAAACAGGCCGTCTGCCACTCTCCGTTTCCCCTTGGCATACCGGTATACACTGCGCACAAAGAGCCAGCCGCCCACGCCGATCCAAAGGAGCATACCGGCGGCGCGGTAATATTCTACCGGCATTCCATACAACGGATCTCCCAGCGCCTGGATGTCCGGCGGCAGAAGATACAGCCAGTCACGCAGCCAGTAAACCGAGATCCCTCTGCCCCACGACAGCATCGAAAAATATTTCGCATTTGCCGGCAGAATAAGCATCAGCACGGCAAGGATCACCAGATATCCGACATACCGGTTTGGAATCCGCGAGATCAGATATCCCATGCCGGCCGCCGCACACGAAAGCAAAAATATATTGACTCCGAGTATCTTTAACATCTGGATAAAGCACATCTGCGGCATACGCAGGATCGTGACGCCTGCAACCGCATAGATCAGAAATACAAGGGCATAAACCACAATGGCTGTTCCAAGTACGGCAAACTGGTTTCCTTCGACCAGCCACGCCCGTTCCCGCATCGTCTCCCTCAGATTTATCTCCCTGCTCTTCCGCATAAATTCGCAGGAGATAAATAAAAAGAATAGAAATCCCAATACATAAAGATAATCCATATCTTTCAAAAAATAGATTGCCTGCACTTCCTCCGGAGCCGCTCCCACAAAGGCATGCAACAGCCGAAATAGAAATACATTTTCCGCAGTCAGCAAAAGAACATACGGAATACTCACACTCAATGTCCGCATAAATAATCGTATCGTGTTTTTGTACGTCGTCATAATTTTCTTCCTTTCTCCATTTCTGTCACCGTATCGCAAAGTAGTTTTATGTCCTCACTTGTGTGAGACGTCAAAAGGATCGTGACTCCTTCTTCCTTTAATTTCAGAAAATACGTCCGCATCTGTTCAACTCCCTCTTTGTCCAGTCCGTTAAAGGGTTCATCTAAAATGAGCAGCTGCGGCTTTTCCATAATCGCCTGCGCGATCCCCAGGCGCTGGCGCATCCCAAGACTGTATTTTTTCACATGCCGCTTCAACCTCGGATCCAGTCCCACAGTCCGCATCGCGTCCTCAATCTCTTCCCTGCCGGTCCTGTGATTGAGTTCTGCCAAAATATGTAAATTTTTGTATCCACTGTAAAACGGCACAAATCCGGGCGTTTCAATAATCACACCGGCATTTGGCACAAAATCCACATCTTTTCCAATCTGTTTTCCTTCCACAAAAACGGTGCCGCTTGTCGGTTTCATAAACCCACAGATACATTTCATCAAAACGGTTTTTCCCGAACCGTTGCGTCCGATCAGACCGTGTATTTTTCCTTTTTCAAAATGAACCGAGATATCCTGCAGGATCCGGTTTTTCCCGATCGTCACATTGACATTTTTTACATCAATCATGTTCCTGCCCTCCTAACCTTTTCCGCAATCCGATAATCCCTATTATGAACACGCCGATCAACACGGCAAAATATATGACACTGTACTCCAGCGGAAATACCATTTTCATATAATACTGGCTGTAATGAATCCCCAAAATGCTGTTTCCCATCGGCATCAAAAACCGCATCTGTGAAAATGTTGTACACAATCCGGTGCCAAACGCAATGACGAAAAAGCACAGTAACAGCCCTATTGTCTTCGCCCGAAGGAGAAAGCACAAAAGTTTGATGAGCAGGAGAAGATACAGATACGCCGCCAGCAATGCACTTCCCACAAGCACCGCCTCCCACGGCGGCACATGGTAATACAGCTGCGGCTGTATGCTGACAGCCCCTGCACTTTGTGCATATTCCGGAAATTCTCTTGCAAAATCCGTAATGACCGGACTCCATCCGGTGCCCCATCTTCCCTCTGCCAGCACCGGTATGACCATCCCGGCAAACTGCATCAAAAGGTAGCCTGCCGTGATCACAACGCCATATAACAATTGTCCGAGCACCCAGTTTGTCTTTCCCGTACGCACCAGATAAAAATAAGCATTGGCATCGACGCGCGGAAAATCCGAGAGCAGGACAAGAAACAGCACCGGCATAATAAGGATCATAAAATTGGAATTGATCAGCGCGATGTACGGCTCGATCACAAGCAGGGAAGCGTGCATCCTCTCTGCATTCTGAAGCAGCGGAACGGTGATAAACTGATACGCAAATACCCACACGGCAGGCACCAGCGCCAGCCTTCCGGAGCACAAAAAATGATAACATTCTGCCTGACAGACCCGTATTATCTTCCGCATGGAAATATTATGCACACCCATCCCTCCTCTTTGTCAAGATCGTACCAAACACAGCCATCAATCCAAGCGCCATGACGACATAAAATACTACATTAGCCCCCGGTTCCGGCTGTCGGTAAAAATAAGTAAAATACGATGTCTGCCATCGCACCAGCCCCTGTTTTTCAAGGGTTAGATCCAATAAATAGAATGCCAAAAACGGAATACACGCCACGACATATTTATTATAAAAGACAGCCGCCGCTGCCAGTCCCGGTGTACTGACAAGCATTCCGTAAACCATAAAACAGGCAATTTTAAATATCCATATTTTCCCAATTGCAAGTCCCTCTGCCGGCAGAAGGGCAACCAATATGACATCGGCTAAAATGCACCCAAGCGCCGCCGTAAAGCCGGCACTCAACACACCGCTCACTGCGCGTATGACCGCATAGCGCACTTTTCCGATCCTCGCCACGACAAAACGGCTGTAACCGGTCATCCGTTCTGCCCAGAAGTAGTTCAAAAACGGAAATATGACAACGACCGGCATAAACATCAACGCATAGGTTCCGAGCGGACTTTCCAGAATGTCCGAAAGCGGAATTTCTGCGCTGACCGTATCCCAGAGTTCCTGCTTATGAAAGAGCAGCTCAAAGATCGTGTACTCTTTTCCCGCCTCATTGACATAGCAGATTGTCGTAAAGCGAAGTATCGTGCATATGACGACGCAGCCCGAGAACAACGGGGTACACAGGATATTTTTCAGGTAATGCCAAAGATTCCGGATCACAGCGCCACCTCTTTTCCTAATAGTTCTTTATGTAATCCATTTTCCCTGTCTCACAGTCAACAAGGATAAATTCTTCTTTATATTGTTCTTCATTGATGTAAAATACCCAGCAAGGACTTGTCGTATAGATGTTTCCCGCATCGTTTCGCTCTATCTTTTCATTCACATAGCGGTAACACAATTCGATATGGCTGACCTTAAAGTCATGGTAGGCAGCCAGCTCTTTTTCCATAATCTGTATCGCGCTTTTTAAGGACACGATCTGATCTAACTTTCGTTCCACCGTCTTTTGGTGTACCGCCCCCGCATTGCTGACAATCCGCTCTATCCCATGCACCGACGTAATTGTCACCGTATCATCAAAGAACGACAGATAGTCAACGGCCAACGGTTTATCCTGTGAAGTCTCCGTCGTTTTCTGCTCCGTCAATATGCCGGCGCCCTTGTATGTTTTTTCAAAACTGATCTTAACAGCCTTTCCTTCGCCGCCATCTGCTGCCGGAAGGATCTCAATCTTTTTCGGTCGTGTACTGCATTCATCACCTGACAATTTCTTCCATTTATCTTCCTCTTTCTGCGCCTTCTCAACCGCCTGTGAAAGTGTGATCGTTCCGTCTTTTAATGTGATTTCTTCGTCTTTATACGGACGATTTACAAAAATTGTCTTTTCCACATCCTCCGCGCTGTCAAGGTAATTTGTATCGTCCGAGGATCTGCTGTAATTGATGAATCCATTATTGCCGATGATCCACGTCTGCCCGGTCTTTTCGTTGACGTACTCCGGTCCCGGCGGCACGGTATTCGGATTTTCCTTGTAATATTTTTTATCAAATTCTTTGTCCGGCACATATTCTCTGCGGATCTGCTCTGCCTTTTTGTCAACATCATCAGCCTGTTCTAACTGATATACCGCCACTTCCTGCGGCTTTTCACACTGCAGATCTTTTTCAAAATAAATATTATTATGGGATTCTTTCAATGTCTCGTCCCATGTACTCCATATTGTATCAATGCTCTCTTTCTGCACCGTATCCCAGCTATCGTTTTTTGCGCTGTCCTGCGGACTCTGACACGCTGCTGCTAACAGTACTGTCACGAGTAACACAGGAAGCAGGCGAATGGATTTTGTCATCCTTCAACCCTCCCGTCTACAATTCGGATTATTCTCCCGCAATGTTTTGCTACCATTTCATCATGAGTTACTATAATCACCGTCTTCCCCTGTGCATGAAGGGTCATAAACCGGTGAATGATCTCTTCCCCTGTCGCCCGGTCGAGCGCTCCCGTCGGTTCATCACACAAAAGTACCGAAGCATCATTTACAAGTGCTCTGGCAATCGCCACCCGCTGTCTTTGTCCACCGGAAAGTTTTGTCACCGGCTGATGCCGTTTTTCATACAATCCCACTTCCCTTAAAACGTGTTCCACACGGGCTTTCTTCTGATACCGGAACCGCTTGGAATACAATAGGGGCAGCACGACATTTTTTTCTACCGTTTCACGTTCGATCAAGGCAAAGTCCTGCATTACAAAGCCAAACATTTCATTCCGGATCCGCGCCATCTGCTTTTCTGAATACGAACTGATCTCTTCGCCCTCCAGATAGTATTTTCCTCGGCTTGCCTTGTCCATGCCGCCAAGGATGTTTAGCAGCGTCGACTTTCCAGAGCCGGAAGCGCCCATGATCGCGACACTCTCTCCCTCTTCGATGGAAAGATCAACGTCTCTCAGTGCTTCAAAGGAAAGACCTCCTTCGCGGTATGTTTTTCCTATATTTTCCAATTGAATTAACATTGTATTCTCCTATTCACTTCGTATGATCTGTATGATCTCATTCCGCAGATACCACCATGCCTTACTGCTGATCACGGCAAATCCGATGAGCAGCACCGGGATAACCGCAATTCCTGCGGTAGCCGGATCGAGCCTCTTTCCAAACACCACGATCCAGGATGGCGAAAACTCATACTTTGCCAGCACTGCCAGAAGTCCTCCGGCAATCGCCGTTCCGATGGCAAAACTGATTCCCTCTAATATCATAAAATCTTTTACCAGCCAGCCAAAAATCTG
>DJNB01000014.1:9154-13536 GCA_002435545.1 Lachnoclostridium sp. UBA6475 | reverse complement strand
GCCGCCTTTGTACTTGTCTGCACATTACGGTTAAAATATTCCCTTCTCTGATCTCCTGCGGCAAAAGTATAACCTTGCTTTAGCAGGGAAGAAGCAAACATTTTCTGAACCCTTTCCGGCGCATCCAAAAAACCATATTCCCAGTCCTCTTCTTCCTCTATCCCCGCAGCATACAGATTGACAAGATATTCATTGGAGCGGCTGTCATTGCGCTCCCCATCCGAATAAACGCCGATCACTTCATACATCGTCCCCCGTAACGGATAATATCTCTTTCCATCTATCATCTTACAGAGAGGAAGATTGTCTTCGCGAAGCAGCAATACATTGGCTTTCGTCTCCCGGTCTTTTTCGGTAAATGACCTGCCTTCCTCCGTCAAAACGGTAACGCCGGACGCGACGGCAGCTCCTTTTTCAAACCGCAGTCCCGCATACCGGATTTTCTCCGGAAGTTGTAATCTTATCTTTTCGACTGTATTATTTTCTGTAGATGACGGAAAAAACAGCATGTAATTTTCGTCCAATCCCGCCATCGGAAGATATGTCTTTTTTTCATTTATCATGGCATTGGCACACAATATAAACAGCACGGAAACCATGATCTCGATCGCAATCATAAACCCGGAACGGTAAAAAAATCGTCTCATCACGGCCCCCTTAATTCAACGTCTTTTGCAGCATTCCACGGATGGTATCTTTTCTCATACAGAGGCAGGGGATCAAACTGACCGCCAGCATATAGCAAGCCAGCGCCAAAATACTGATCCACGCCGCCTTTGTATTTCCATCTGCCGCCAGCGCAGTCACACACATAATACCATACATACTCCACACCGGTATTAATATCCGAATGCAAATTGTTTTCCGCCCTGCTCCACACATCTGATGAATCGCAAATTCTCTTTTGTGTTCCCGGATAAAGTGAAATATATTTGCCGTCAATGCCACAAAACAAAATGCCAGTATAATAAGCATGATGCCGCCCATCAATACGATCTGATCCTGCATATCAACACGGATCGCATCCATTTGTCTGGTATAGTTATTTACACTTAATTCCAGTAAATCCTGCTTTCGCAGCTGCTCTGTCTCTTCTTCCAGAAATTGTATATCGTCTGTAAGAAAACAGGTGGAATCATAATATCCCCACAAAGAAAATATATCTTCCTTGTCTACTCTGTTATATTGAATAACAGCTTGATCCAGACAGATCTTTTCCCGCGTCTTTCCCGGTGCCACATAAAAGGAATCTTTATCCATAAAACCGACAATCTCATATCCCTGCGTCTGCTGATCATAAAGAACATCGTGCAGCCGGTATACCTTTTTTAAATCGGCTCCTGCCACAATCGGTATCGTATCTGTCTTTTCCCTGATAAATGCCTCTTTGTCTCCTTCCCATTGAATCCCATAAATATCAAAAAAGTTCTCCGACACTTGTATTCTCGAAAGTTCTTCCTGCTCCTTGGACAGCCCCAACGCCCTGCGGATCTCCCCTCTCTGCCCGCGGTACATCGGAAAGGCCACAGAATCATCCGCCGTAAACGCCTTAACATGCAGCGAATTTTCCTGTAGTTTTCTCTGCAGATCGTCGTAATTTTCTTCCATTTTTTTACATTTCTTTTTATCGTTTATTAAATCTTCAAGTGCCGCATCGCCGGTTTGATCCCGAAACATATAAATCTCTGTATGTTCTGTCATCCGGCTTATTTTCTGTTCGACCTGACGGTAATCAAAAAAGGCCTGCAGCAGGTATATCGCGATCAAAGCAGCTGCCGTGATCTGTATCGTATTCCACAAAAGAGAAACTCCGTTTCGCTTGATGTCATTTAAAATATAGATCATATCTGTACCGTGTACTTTCCAGCCTCATAATATTTTGTTAAGCGTTCTTTTTTTATTTCATTATACTTGTTTCATTTATCATTGTCAATCACTATTTAGACAAATAAGGTATTGACTTTTTATAGGTCTTGTCATATTATGAAGCCAGTTACTTCTTAGTTTTAGAAAGGCGGCCTGCTATAAATTGAGTAATCAGGATACTTTTAAGAAAGGATCGGTAGAACTTCTCGTTCTTGCCCTGCTTCAGGAAGGTGATCTGTATGGATATCAGATCTCACAGCTTGTCAAAGAACGTTCGGGAAACATATTGACTATCCCGGAAGGATCTATGTATCCTACACTTTATCGTTTAGTAGACAAAGGGTATATTTCCGATGAAAAACGCAAAGTCGGGAAACGGCTTACACGCGTTTATTATCATTTGGAGCCAAAGGGGAAGGAGTATCTTAGTGAATTATTAGAAAGTTTTTATACCGTGAACCGGGCGATTGAACGCATACTAAACTACAATGAACCGGAGGAAGATTCCAATGAATGATTCAAAACGCTACCTGAAAAAAATCCGCGCAATCCTTCCCGTGTGGGGAAGTTATGAAAAACGTTTTTACAAAGATATCCAGTCAAATGTCACTGAATTTTGTATCTCGCATCCCGATTATACGTATGCTGATTTAGAACACGAATTCAATTCTCCGGAAGAAATTGTAGGCCAGTATCTTACGAGCATTGATCCTGACTATCTTTCTCGGAAACTTTCTTTTGCCAAATACGTAAAAGCAACTTGTTCCTTGCTGATTTCTGCAATTTTGATTGCCTTTATAATATGGAATATTGTTTTGTACAATGCACGGCAGGAATTTATCAACTCTATGCCAGCCAGCGAAGACACTACGATCACCATAATAGAATAAAATCTTTGTGTAACAATACGTAACGGTCACACAAACAGAGGAGAATTTTAATGAACGATTCCAAGCAATACTTAAAGAAAATCCGCGCACTCCTTCCCGTATGGGGAAGTTATGAAAAACGTTTTTATAAAGACATTCAGTCAAATGTCACTGAATTCTGCAATGCTCATCCGGATTATACGTATGCTGATTTAGTGCATGAATTTAATTCACCGGAAGAAAATGTAAGCCAATATCTTACAAACATTGCCCCGGACTACCTTTCCCATAAACTTTCATTTAAGAAATATATAAAGGTAACGTGTGTATTGCTGATCTCTACAATTTTAATTGCGGTTATGTCCTGGAATTTATTTTTGTACACTGCACGCCGGGAATTTAAAGAAATAATGTCTCAATTTGACGGTACTACCATTGAAGAGATTCAATAAAAAGGACTGCTGCAGTCCTTTTTTTAATGTCCGAATATCAGACTAAAATCTCCAACCATCACATTAATTACTCCAAGAACCAGAAATGCTATGCCAATATAATAGCATATCACTTTCAGCCGGCTGTAATGTGAATCATATAATAAAATCGCCAGTCCAAAAAAGACAACTCCAATAAGTACAAATTTCATATTTTTTCCTTTCCCATATAATGTTTCGACGGTTCTATAGTTTCATTTCTTCCCTTGTATAATTCGGTGTCTGCCAGTCTCTGACGTATTCCTCTTCTAACAGCGCAGCCACTTTTTCAATCGCATCATCAAGTGCGGGAGAAAATTTATGTTCATAATATTTTCTGGCTTTTGAAATGTATTTTCTGGCAAATTTTGTCATTTCTTCACTGCGTACCTGTCCCGTTTCCCCAGAAAACGCAGAATCATACAAGTTACTGATCTTGTCCGCATTTTTTACAACGGCCGCGACCGGATCGGTCAAAACGTTCTTTACGTATTCGCTCTCATCTTCCCCTTTCCCTCGCGTGAGGAGTTTGACCGCACGCACCACATCCTCCCCAAATATGCAGAGGTCTTCTTCGGTCGCATCCGTATCTTCCAGGGTATCATGCAGCAGCGCCGTAATCTGATATTTTTTTCCATATCCTGCCTTGCGGACAAGCTCCGCCACCGCGATCGGATGCACGATGTAAGGGGTGTCTCCGTCTTTGCGTGTCTGTCCGGCGTGCTTCTCATTGGCAAATGCCAACACTTTTACGTAAAGTTCATTGTCCATTTATGAGCCTCCTTTACACCATTCCCGGTATTCCTCTAAGCGTTCGATGAATCCACTGAATTCCGGCACAGTAAAATCAAGTTCTTTATATTTTACCGAATAAATAATTCCCTTATTTATCAGTTGTGCCCGCGAAGTAGATATCGCATTTAACGGTTTATTCATGATTTGTGCAATACTTGAAATCGGGCAGGGAAGTTTTCCACTTTGTACCATTGCAAAAATAAATCTTTTATCTGCCTCTGTGCATCGTTCATAACGAACCTTAAAGAACCCTTTATCCAATGTTGAAAAAAACGTTTCAATACTCTCCATCACATCTTGCAGCGTAATTTTTTCACTCACGGCATTTTCATACACAATCTGACACAATTGCTGTATAAAAAACGGATATCCATTTGTAATA
>DJNB01000014.1:6920-9050 GCA_002435545.1 Lachnoclostridium sp. UBA6475 | reverse complement strand
GATCCTATTTCTTTATAGATAAACAAACGCTCTGAATACGACTTTTCTTTTGACAACATCGAGTAAATCTTAGGAAGTCCGGCGCCTACCACCATAATAGGATACCCTAATTGATTAGCGCGGTGCAACGCAGAAATAAGTGCTCCCAATTCCTTAGCCTTCATATACTGCAATTCATCAATAAAGAAACAGATTGGCATCTCGGCTTTATAAGCTGCTTCCCCAAGCGTTGTAAATACATCTGTTAAACTTTGTGTTAAATTTGACATTTTATATAATTCTTTTTCCTGTAAAGAAAGAGAAAATGTATTATCATTCGGGTCAAATGACACTACTAGTGATTTCACTGCATCCAATGGCTTTTGTATCAGATTTTTAAACTTTTCTTTTGCACTTATTTTTCGTAAAAAAGCCTGTGAACAACTTGCAATCTGGGATACAAAATCATTCTTTTCTTCTACCTCGATATGTTTGCAAAATACATTTTTCTCTTCTGCTATTTTCTCAATTTGATTTAACAATACCGTCTTTCCAACCCCGCGAAGTCCGATAAAAATAACCGATTGTGTCGGAATATTTAAGGTTAAAGCCTCAAACATTTTCTCTATATTTACAATATCTTCCTCTCTTCCTGCCAGATAAGTTGGCATCAAGCCTGCTCCCGGCCGGTAAGGATTCACTTTGATCATACCCATCACCTCCACCCTTATTATCCCATTTGTCAGCATATTTGTCAATCCATTTACGGTCAAAAGTATGAAAAAGTATCATTTTTTTCTTATAACTTTTTAAAAACAAAATAACACGTTTATGCAAAAAGCCGCAGCACGAACCGGTCTTCTTCCGAACCAGTCTGCTCTGCGGCTAAAAATCATTTTCTAACTTCTTTTACAGCAGTTCCTTCAACAGCTTATTTACCATTCCCGGATCTGCTTTTCCTTTCATCGCCTTCATCGTCTGGCCGACCAGGAAACCGATGGCTTTTGTCTTTCCTGCCTGGTAATCGGCTACCGACTGCGGATTGTCCGCGATCACCTGCTCGACTACAGCACGGAGAGCGCCCTCATCGTTGACGGTCTTTAAGCCGTTTTCTTCGACATATTGATCCACATCAATGTCCTCGGAGAACATTTTCTCAAAGACTTCTTTTGCGACTGTCGAGTTAATCGCATTTTCGTCTGTCAGCTGGATCAGCGCTGCCAGATTTTCCGGCGTAAATGTGATGTCTTCCGGCTCCATTTCCTTTTCTTTTAAGAGACGCATTGTCTCCACCATAAGCCAGTTGGATACCTTTTTCGGATTGTGGCAGATTGCCGTCGTCTCTTCAAAGATATCTGCGAGTTTTTTGGAACCGGTAATAATACCGATGTCGTACTCCGGAATATCAAATTCTTTTTTGTAACGTTCTGCTTTCGCGTCCTGAAGTTCCGGCTGGCGCTCTTTCACCGCTTCGATCCACTCGTCGCTGATACGGATCGGCACAAGGTCAGGATCCGGAAAATATCGGTAATCCTGTGCATCCTCTTTGGATCGCATTGCATACGAATATTCCTTGTTATCATCCCAGCGGCGTGTCTCCTGAATGACTTTTTTACCTTCTTCAATGAGTTCGATCTGACGCGCACGTTCACCCTCGATCGCACGGGAAATCGCTTTAAACGAGTTCAGGTTTTTCATCTCGGTACGTGTACCAAATTCACTGGCGCCGACTTCGCGAACCGAAAGGTTGACATCGGCACGCATCGAACCTTCATTTAATTTACAATCCGAAGCACCCAGATATTGGATTGTCATGCGCAGTTTTTCAAGATACGCAATAACTTCTTCCGCACTCCGCATATCCGGCTCCGATACGATCTCAATCAACGGCACGCCGGAACGGTTGTAGTCCACGAGAGAACAGTCTTCCCAGTCATCATGCACCAGTTTTCCGGCATCTTCTTCCATATGAATCTCATGGATACGCACCTGTTTTTTTCCTGCCGGCGTCTCGATATCGACGTGTCCATTGCGGCAGATTGGCAGATACAGCTGTGAGATCTGGTAGTTCTGCGGGTTATCCGGGTAAAAATAGTTTTTACGGTCAAATTTGCAATACTGCGTGATCGAACAATTTGTCGCAAGTCCGAC
>DJNB01000014.1:0-6799 GCA_002435545.1 Lachnoclostridium sp. UBA6475 | reverse complement strand
CAGGTATGTGTATTCGGAGCGCCACCAAATGCAGTGCTGCATCCACAAAAAATCTTCGTCTTTGTCGCAAGTTCCACATGGACTTCAAGACCAATGACGGTTTCGTATTGTTTTGCCATCTTACATTCCTCCTTATGCTTCTATGTCACCACGCGCCTGCTCGTAACTGTAAGCCGCGCGGATAATTGTCTTTTCTTTGAAACAATCTCCGATCATCTGTACGCCGATCGGAAGCCCTTTGTCGTCCTTTCCGCAAGGAAGGCAGATTCCCGGAAGGCCGGCAAGATTGACAGAAATTGTATATATGTCACCAAGATACATTTTGATCGGATCGCTGAGGCTCTTTCCAATCTCCGGCGCCGTTGTCGGTGCTGCCGGCGCAAGGATCACATCGTATTTGGCAAAGGCATCATCAAATGCCTTTTTGATCAATGCTTTTGTACGAAGTGCTTTCAAATAATACGCATCGTAATATCCACTGCTCAAAACAAAGGAACCAAGCATGATACGGCGTTTTACTTCCGGACCAAATCCTTCGGAACGTGTCTTTTTATACATATTATGCAGTCCCTCGTATTCTTTCGTACGATATCCGTATTTGACACCATCAAAACGTGACAAGTTTGAACTTGCTTCCGCTGACGCAATGACATAATACGCCGGAATTGCATATTCCACAAGGCTCAGATCAAACTCTTCCACGATTGCACCTTTTTCTTTCAGCACATCCGCCGCTTTCAATACGGCAGCTTTGACCTGTGGGTCAAGTCCTTCGCCCATATAATCTCTCGGAATACCGATCTTCATGCCTTTGACATCATCAACAAGTGCCGATGTGAAATCCAGGTCTTCGCGTGGAATCGATGTGCTGTCCTTCTTATCATAGGAAGAAATAGCCTCCAAAATAGCCGCACAGTCCGTCACATCTTTTGCCACCGGTCCGATCTGGTCAAGAGAAGATCCGTACGCGATCAGACCATAACGGGAAACCGTTCCATACGTCGGTTTCAATCCGGTCACACCGCAAAAAGAACTTGGCTGGCGGATCGATCCACCGGTATCGGAACCAAGCGCATACGAACATTCTCCTGCGGCTACCGCTACACAGGAACCGCCCGAAGAACCGCCCGGTACGTGGTTGGTATTGTGTGGGTTTCTCGTGATTCCATACGCGGATGTCTCCGTCGTACTTCCCATCGCAAATTCGTCCATATTGGTCTTTCCAATGATAACGGCGCCCGCCTTTTCAAGGTTTGCCACCGCCTCTGCGGTATAGGTCGGTTTGAAGTTGGCAAGAATTTTTGAACTGCAGGTTGTCAGTACGCCTTTCGTACACATGTTGTCTTTGATGGCAACCGGAACTCCGGCAAGCGGCCCTGTCAATTCGCCGGCATCGATCTGCTTCTGCACTTCTTCCGCGCGGGCAAAAATGTCATTTTCTTCCAATACCGTCACATAACTGTTTAATGTTTCTTCTGATTTTTTTATCTGGTCTAAGGCAGCCTGCGCTGCTTCTTTTACCGTCACTTCTCCCGCTTTGATCTTCTTTCCGAGAGCGACGGCAGTATATTTCATCAAATCCATAATTGCCCTCCTTATGCGAATGTCTTAGGCACCATGTAAGTACCGTCTTTTTTCTGCGGCGCATTTGCAAGCATTTCATCCCGGTCATCACCGTTGGTCACTACATCTTCGCGGAACACATTGTCCACCGGAAATACGTGGGACATCGGCTCTACGCCGGTCGTGTCCAGTTCATTCAACTTATCAATATAGTCGAGCATACTACCCATATCTTTTTTTGCCTGCTCTTTCTCTTCATCGGAAAGCTCTAATTTGGCAAGGATACCTACATACTCGATTGTTTCATCTGAAATAATATTTGCCATAATTTTCCTCCATTCTTCCTTACGGTTCCAGTCGGTTCAGATCACGCGGGAACAATGTTGTCTCGCGCACGTTGTCCTCGCCCAGAAGTTTCATTGTGATACGCTCCAGTCCGATTCCCAGACCTCCATGTGGCGGCATGCCGTGGCGGAATACCTGAAGATAATGTTCCATGCCCTCTTCGGTCATTCCTCTTGCTGCAATCTTTTCTTCCAGCATATCCAGATCGTGGATACGCTGTCCGCCGGTCGTCACTTCCAATCCGTCAAAGAGCAGGTCAAAGCTCAATGTAAATTTCGGATCTTCCGGATCATCCATCGCATAAAATGGACGCTTCTTGGAAGGATAATGGGTGACAAATACAAAATCTGCACCGTATTCTTCTTTGAAATATTTTCCTATTAACATCTCTTCTTCCGGCTCCAGATCGTAAGGATTGCGAATCTTGCGATCGTATTTTTCTGACACGAGACGCTTTGCTTCATCAAAATGCACCTGCGGGATCTCGTCTGTCTTTGGAAGTGTGACACCGAGCATTTTCAGCTCTTTTGCGTATTCCTTTTCCAAAAGTTTCATTGTATATTGTAAAAATCCGGTTTCCATCTCCATAATATCCTGGAAACTGTCGATATAACCCATCTCAAAATCGAGCGATGTGTATTCGTTCAAATGACGTTTCGTATTGTGTTTTTCTGCACGAAATACCGGCGCCGCCTCAAATACGCGGTCAAATACACCGACCATCATCTGTTTATAAAACTGTGGACTCTGCTCAAGCACGGCAGGTCTGTGGAAATATTCCAGTTTGAAAATATTGGCTCCGCCCTCGGCACCTTTTGCACCAATCTTAGGAGTATGAATTTCTGTAAATCCTTGTGAAAATAAGTAATCGCGGAATCCTCTAACGATTCCTTCCTGAATCTTGAATTTTGCCCGTTCTCTGACATTTCGAAGTGAAATCGGACGAAGATTTAATTTTGTCTCTAGTGATGTGTTTAATTTCCATTTGCTGATCGGAATCGGCATCGGTTCTTTCGGTTCCGACAAAATGGTAATTTCTGTCAGCCGAATTTCAAATCCGTTCGGCGCACGATCCTCCAATGCAACGACACCGCTGACTTCGACGGTCGCTGCCTCTTTCAGGTCTTTCAGCTCCTTGTCTTTGACCGCACCGGTCTCAAAGACGGTCTGCACCAGACCTTCCCGTTTTCTCAACACAACGAAGGCAACCTCTCCCATATCTCGTATGGTGTGAATTGCTCCGTTCATCCGAATCTCTTTTCCTGCCAGGCTGTCTAACTGCGCCAGGACATCCGAGATCTCCATTACTTGCTTTTCTGTGCTTCCTGTTACAAATTTCATGAGTACCTCCTTCTGTAGATGCCAGTGTCTGCCATTTCAAAGACACTCCTTCCGCTATGAGGGAATGTGTCCTTATCTTTTTGACTTTCTGGTGGCTCTACGAAACAAATTTTTGTTCTGCTCCGGCTCTGAAACTTGTTTTCAGCATTATATTTTTATACTAAAAACCCGCCTCAGCAAAGCCTGAAGCTTCGCCGGGACGGGTATCAATGTTCTCATTTCTTACCCGCGGTACCACCCGCGTTGAAAATTCATGGAATTTTCCTCTTTTCTGACAGATAACGGTGCGACCCGTGTAAACCTACTCTAGTTCAGTTTACCTGCTCCGGAATGTTCTCCTGCTTACCGCTTCCGTGAGTGCGCTCTCAGTCGGTGACGCCTCTTCCTGTCGTAAGGTCACTGCATAAGCAATCGTTTCCTTCTTTGCCTTTGTCTGTCATTCTAGCACAATTTTTTTTCGTTGGCAAGAAAAAATTTTAATTTTTTTGCATATTTTCTTTTTCTATCTGCAATTTTTCATACATAATCCTTCCAAAATCTGAATATTGGCTGAAATACTCATAGGTACTCAGAAGGCAGGTGGCATTCTCCAATCTATCTTTCCATAAATTATCAATGAACGCCCCCATGTTATCCATGTCTTCCTGTGTGACCGCATCCGGATCATAGATCATACTGTCCTCTGCCGTGATATGCTCTTTTCCATCTTTTGTCAGATAAAATTGCTGCCACTCATATCCGGCTTTCCCTTTGCCGGAATATGTCGCCGGACGGATCCGCAAAAGTGTCGCGTCTTTCTCTGCGCCGTCTTTTTCGATCACATAATACTGCTCCCATTTGGTCTGATCCCACACATTGGCGGAAACACTCCAGATCATATCTTTATTTTCTTCCGGCGATTCACTCCATACCGTGCTTGCTTTTCCGTTATGAACATAACTGATCCAGATCACCGGGGCATTTTCGCCGGTATAAATTGCATTGGTATCATATGTAAGACTTGACGTATCCGGCTTTTTAATGTCTCGCACAACACCGAATGCATCCTGACTTTCAAAATTAACTCCACCCTCTACCAGCCGCTTCCGAAATACGGAGTCTGAACCGTACGAGTCGTTTTCTATTTTCTTTCTGTTTTTGTCCGTATTATTCCAGAATATCACACTGTCCGCAATATCAAAATTCCAGAAAAACTGCTTTGCAAATTCATTATCAAAACCATTCTTTAAGTCCTCGGAGATTTCTGTAGTGATCCACTTTACACCGGTAAATTCGTACCCCGTCAAACTATGGTGCGTATCCACAAATACTTTTCCATCATTGTAATGAATCCACTCTCCGCTGCTGGAACAGGAAATAGAATCTATTTTTTTGACTTTTCCGTCCACCAAAGCATACACATCGGCTCCTGATTTAATCTTCATCGGCTCCCCTTTTTCGGTAACGTCAGTGCGTATTTTACTGGAAAGCCCATCCAGCACGTCACCGGCATACTGTTTTTTTGCTGCAAGAAGAATTGGTTCGCTGTTTTTGCTAACCGTTACGACGGAAAATAATTTGTATTTCTTTTGATTTGTTTTCAAAAAATCCGTAAATTTTTTGTTCCAAATCGTATCATCTTTTGCCGTGCCATTTTCCTGCTTCGACGCATTCTGGCCGTCATTATTCGATGCCTTCGTATTTTCTATTTTACCGGATGTATCCGAAGCATTTTTTGTTTCATTTTGCGCCATATTTCCACATCCACTGAAGGTAAATATAATACTTGCCACCATTAAAAATGTGAGTATTACTCTCGCCTTTTTCTTGTATTTATTGTCTTCCACAATTTTCCGCATTCTATTTTTCAACTCCTTTTTACTGCTTGCCGCCGCTGTCGTCGAGCAGAAAACAGACAACTTTTGTGTCCCGGCGGTAACACAGAGCAGCGTTTTTCCATACGCTATTTTCTGCGTCAGATCCGTGGCTTTTAATACCTTTTCGTCACACGAAATCTCTGCATCTTTTTTGGATAAATATGCCGCCAGCCACACAAGCGGATGAAACCAATAGACTGCCGTAAGCAAAATGCGCAGCAGGGACCAGATGTGATCCTTTTGCTCATAATGGCATTCTTCATGACGGAGAATCCATGCTTTCTGCGCATCCGTAAACTCTGCCGCCACTTGCACCGGCAGATAAACGGCCGGATGAAATACCCCATACAAACATGGCACCTGCACCTGATCCGACTCATAGACCGTTAATTCCCCTTTTGTTATTTCCAAAATTTTCCTTTTCTTTTTTAATTTATACGAGAAGATACTATTTGTTATCAAAGCAATACACAAGATCAGACAGGTTCCAAAAAAGCAAACCTTTTCTTTGTAGTCATTCCACAGGGAGATCAGTTTTTCCCGGCTTGAAATATCTGTCCTCTCCTCTTTTTCAGCGGCAGGAATTGTAATGTTATTTTTTGTCGTATTTTTTTGTATCACAATTGTATCTGTCGATGATTGAGACATCTGTACCTGTTCTATTTTTTGTGTATTTTCCGTGTGATTCTGCACCTGATTTACCATGCCGGATAAGCCAAAATTAAGCGAGCCGACATTAACCGGCACGATCAGACGCACCGCTGCTAACAGCCACATAGCGTAGATCAGTCTATGACTCACTTTTCCTCTGAATGCAGCACGAAACAACATAACCAGCAAGATCATCACACTTGATGAAATCAATATTTCCCGCATGTTCACTCCTCCTTTTGTGCATTCTGACGTGCATTTTTCAATATATTTTCCAGCTCCTCAATATCCTTTTCACTCAAATTTCCCTGTCTTACCAGTGTGCTCATCATCGCCCCAATACTTCCATCATAAATCCGTCCGAGGAAGTTTTTAGTTTCCGGCACGACCACTTCTTCTCTTTGAACGATCGGATAAAAATATTTTGTCTTTCCCTTTGTCTCATAACCAATCACACCTTTTTCCGTCATACGGCGAAGCATCGTGGCGCAGGTACTTTTACTCCATTTTGTCTTTTGCTCCATCTGTGCAACAATCTCCATAAGACTGCACGCGCCATTTTCCCACAACACCTGCATGATGTACCATTCTTTGCTCGTAATCATATACATTCATCCTTTCGGTTTACTTTGTAAACCCATCATAGCACGATTGGTTTACGTTGTCAACCAGTGTTTTAAAAAAATCACCAGAGAAATGTTACCCTTCCCTGGTGATCCTAACTCTTTAACCACACAACTTCAAAACTTTACATCATATCCTGTCACCAAGCAAAACTTGATGCCCTACGCATGCTTTATTATTACTTGATTCCGTATTCTTCCATCAACTTCTTCTGCAATTCAACATCCTGCGTTGATTGGAAAAGTTCTACCGTACGATTGTCCTTGATCAGTGCTGCATTTAAACGATTGATACGAGAAGTTCCCTTCTCAAATCCTATCGCTTCGATCTCATCTAACACATCTGAAATTGGTCCCATCTGGATTTCCTCCTTTCCATCTTTTGCCAGGTCAGTTTTCAAAAAACGTTTATCCTTACTA
>DJNB01000129.1 GCA_002435545.1 Lachnoclostridium sp. UBA6475 | reverse complement strand
ACCGTTTCCTTCCGGATAAGGCGATCGACCTTGTCGATGAAGCGTGTGCGCTCATCAAAACCGAGCTGGATTCGCTGCCGACCGAACTGGATGACGTGCAGCGTCACATCATGCAGCTGGAGATCGAAGAAGCCGCTTTGAAAAAAGAAACGGACAATCTGAGCAAAGAGCGTCTGACCAATTTACAGAAAGAATTGGCAGAACTTCGCGAACAATTTGCCGGCGAAAAGGCGAAATGGGACAATGAGCGAAGCGCGGTGGAAAAAGTTCACAGCCTGAAGACCGAACTTGAAACTGTCCGCAACCAGATTGAAATGGCGAAAAATAATTATGACCTTGAAAAAGCGGCACAATTGCAGTATGGAGATCTGCCAAGAGTGCAGAAACAATTGCAGGAAGCCGAAGAAAAGGCAAAGACCGGCGACCAGTCGATGGTTCATGAGAGCGTGACAGAGGAAGAAATTGCCAAAATTGTATCGCGCTGGACTGGAATCCCGGTTTCCAAACTGACGGAATCGGAGCGAAATAAAACGCTTCATCTGGCAGATGCGCTTCACAAACGAGTGGTCGGCCAGGACGAGGGCGTAACGAAAGTGACGGAAGCAATCCTTCGTTCCAAAGCCGGGATCAAAGATCCGACAAAGCCAATCGGCTCATTTCTCTTCCTTGGTCCTACCGGCGTCGGAAAGACGGAGCTTGCGAAGAGCCTTGCTGAGAATTTGTTTGACAACGAACAGAACATCATACGTATTGATATGAGTGAATATATGGAGAAACATTCCGTATCGCGTCTGATCGGAGCGCCTCCGGGATATGTCGGCTACGAGGAAGGCGGCCAGCTGACCGAGGCAGTGCGAAGAAAACCATATTCCGTCGTATTGTTTGATGAGATTGAGAAAGCGCACCCGGACGTATTCAATATTTTCTTACAAATATTGGATGATGGACGTGTGACAGACTCAAAAGGCCGTACGGTCGATTTCAAAAACACGATTTTGATCATGACTTCGAATCTCGGAGCGGAATATTTGCTTGACGGTATCGACGAGGACGGAAATATCCTGCCGGAGGCCGAACAGAAAGTAATGGAAAAACTTCGTCTCAGCTTCAAACCGGAATTTTTGAACCGTCTTGACGAAACCATTATGTTTAAGCCGCTGACAAGAGACAATATCCGCGGAATCATTGATCTTTTGATCGCAGATCTGAACCGCCGTCTTGCCGACCGCGAACTTACGGTAGAACTTACCGGCGCAGCGAAAGACAAAGTGGTGGAAGATGCGTACGAACCGGCTTATGGCGCGCGGCCATTGAAGCGTTATATCCAGAAAAAGGTAGAGACGCTTCTTGCCAAAAAGATTTTGTCCGACGAACTTCATGCCGGCGAGCATTTTGTTATTACCGATGAAATGTTGTAAATAAATAACACCCCTTGCGAATTTTGTCATATAGTATACTAAAAAGCAAAATAGCAAGGGGATTTTTTTATGAATTCATATTCTAGAAATTGTAATTGCAATCAGAATTCAAGACCGCGCGGCGCGATGTCTGCAAATATGCCATCCTCCTCCTGCGGATGCCGTGACCGCAAGCCGGAAATGCCGGAATCCCGCCCTTGTCCACGCCCGGAACGCCAGTCCCTGGCAATTGCCTCGGTAAAATGGCAGACGTGGAAAAACGTTATGGACGGTGGAAGCGGTCTGGCACACGGCTCGATCTTTGAAGATCTTGTCCTTCCATTTATTGGAAGCAAAGCAGCGTGCGCGCATTGTGCACAGCCATCATATCAAGGGAGGGATCGACGATGAATCAGACAGACAAAAAGAAATTGCTGCGTTATATCCAGGAAGTTGCCTTTGCCATCGATGATGTCGTACTGTACCTGGATACGCATCCCTATGATGAGGAAGCATTGAAGTATTACAAAAAGTATAAGAAATTATACCACGAGGCATCCGAGGAATACACGCAATGCTACGGACCGCTGCAAAATAGTAATGTCATCACAGATGACCGCTGGACCTGGGTGGAAGGCCCGTGGCCATGGGAAGGAGGATGTTGATCAATGTGGAAATATGAAAAACGTTTGCAATACCCGGTAAATATCACCCGCCCAAATGCTGAGATGGCGAAAGTGATCATTTCACAATTTGGCGGCCCCGACGGAGAAGTCGGTGCGGCAATGCGCTATCTGTCCCAGCGTTATTCAAACACGAACCGCAAGGTAGCCGGCGTTCTGACTGACATCGGCACCGAGGAACTCGCCCACATGGAAATGATCTGCGCGATCGTTCACCAGCTGACGAAAAACCTTACCGCGGAAGAACTGCAGGAGCAGGGATTTGCTCCATACTACGTAGATCACACGATCGGACTTTGGCCGCAGGCCGCTTCCGGCGAACCTTGGAGCGCAACAGGAATCCAGTCCACCGGTGACCCGATCGCCGACATGCACGAAGATATGGCGGCAGAGCAGAAAGCACGTCTGACCTACGACAATATTCTGCGCCTGATCAAAGATCCGGAAGTCTGCGACCCGATCCGCTATCTCCGCGAGCGCGAGATCGTTCACTATCAGCGTTTCGGCGAAAGCCTGCGCCTGATCACCGATGACCTTGACCACAAAAACATCTACGCATTTAACCCGGATTTTGACAAACAATTTTGTAAATAATTGGTTAAAAAACGGAGTGAATGATGCGAGGCTCGGATGAAAATCCGAGCCTTGTATTGTCTTTTAAAGGGATTTGCGAGGGTTTTCAGCCTCATGAATAGAACGGTATTATTTTGTAAAATATGGTTACATTGAAGTAGAGAGATTATGAGAAGAAAGTTGACATTTCAAATTCTATTGTGTATAATGATGTAAATTAGAGAGGAGGCGGATGAAATGGCAACAAAAAGTATATTAAAAACAGTCAAAATACGAGATAGTAAACTTTGTCGTTCATTTGCTGATGCGATAGAAAAAACAAAGTATGTAAAAGAAAATGAAGTACAATATAGTCGCGAATGTACAGAATTAGACAAAGGGAGTGTCAAAAGATTCTTTGAAAATATGTGAAATGCAATCTAAATATTATCAAGTTAATTTACAAAATATGTTGGAAGAATTAGGAAAGGATAGGGTTGAAACCATTCTTTCTGATTTTTCATGTCCGCAAAACGAAGATGTAGAATATTTTTTAAAACGAAAAGCAATACTGTTTTCACAACAAGGATTTGCAAAAACTTTTTTGGTTTTTTGGTGTAGTGCGGATGAAACAGAAAGTTATTTGATTGGGTATTATTCAATTGCAAGTAAAGTTATTGAAGTTGAACGAAATTCTGTTAGTAAGAGGACGTACTCAAAATTGCTGCAATTTGATGTAACATCGTTCTCAGAAGAAGGTTGTATGGTACCAGCAATTTTAATTGGTCAGTTAGGGAAAAACTTTACAGATGGAAATAATACTTTAATTAGCGGAGACGAATTACTGAAAATGGCAGTTGATCGAATACATGATATTCAGTATGAACTTGGAGGCAAGTTTACATATGTAGAATGTGAAAATAAGGAAAAATTGATCCGATTTTATCAGAATAATGGATTTGTTTTATTTGGAAAACGAAAGTTAGACAAGGATGAGACAATGATTCAGGGAGAAGAGTTAATGCAATTACTCAAATATATACATACTTAAAAATATTTTTAAAAGGGTACCCTAGGATGGGTATCTTTTTTCTATCCCTTAGCGTGACACGGAGGGCAGGATGGTGAAGGTGGAATGCTGACTGACATCATGATATCTGTGCTGAAAATGAGCATTGATGAAAAAACGATAAAAGCAGTATTCGTGTCGATTAGTGTGAAAAAGAGAAAAAAGTTCATGCGTTTTAGTGTAAATTTTTATGGATTTTATGTTGATTTTTACACGAATTATATTTATAATGTAAGTAAGACTTCAAAGGAGGTTTTATTTATGTATCGAAAAGTAATGGAATTTTTACGGGAATGGAAACAAAGCGGCCATCGCAAACCCTTGATTCTACAGGGGGCAAGACAGGTTGGTAAAACGTATTCTATTTTGGAATTTGGACGCATGCATTATGAAAATGTAGCTTATTTTAATTTTGAAACGAATCCAAAATTAAATGAAACATTTGAGGAAAATATCAGTCCGGAATATTTAATTCCGATTTTATCACATATTGCCGGACAAACGATTGTAAAAGAAAAAACATTGATTGTATTTGATGAAATACAGCTTTGTGAACGGGCATTAACCGCTCTAAAGTACTTTTGTGAGGATGCACCGGAATATCATGTTATCGTTGCCGGAAGCCTGCTTGGAGTGGCTGTAAATCGGGCGAAATTCTCTTTCCCGGTTGGCAAAGTAGATATGAAAACGCTGTATCCAATGGATATGGAAGAATTTTTGCTGGCGCTGGGTGAGGATACTCTTGTAAATCAGATTAGACAGTGCTTTGATGATAATACGCCTCTTCCATCGGCACTTCATGACGCAGCTATGCAGTATTACCGCCAATATCTGGTGGTTGGTGGTATGCCGGAATGTGTAATGCAGTTTGTCCAGACGAAAGATTATATTTTGGTTCGGCACACACAGGATACAATACTCGCCAGTTATTTAAATGATATGAGCAAATATAATAATTTGAATGAAATCAAGAAAACAAGGCTTGCTTATGACAATATAACGGTGCAGTTATCAAAAAGGAATACACGGTTTCAATATAAGCTGATTAAAAAGGGTGGACGGGCAGCCGAATTTGAAAATGCTATCGAGTGGCTTTGTTTGTCTGGAATAGTTTCTCAGGTTCATAAAGTAGAACAAGTCAAGAAGCCATTGGAGAATTATCGGGATATCGATGCGTTTAAAATTTATGTATCGGATCTTGGGTTGCTTTGTGCGAAAAAAGATTTGATGGCGAATGATATTCTTTATATGGTGGAGGAACTGAATGATTTCAAGGGAGGTATGGCTGAAAATTATGTAAATGTGCAGTTGACGATTAATGGATATCATACCTATTACTGGGAATCTCCCAGAGGCGCGGAAATTGATTTTGTCATCCAAAGGAATGGAAAACTGATTCCGATTGAAGTGAAGTCAGCCGATAATACCAGGGCAAAAAGTTTAAAAATTTATATGGATACGTATCAGCCGGAATATGCCATTAAACTGTCTGCCAAGAATTTTGGTTTTGAGGATAAAAAGAAAATCGTTCCTCTTTATGCGGCATTTTGTATCTAAAACAAAAGCGAATTAAGCACATTGTATTTGTTGGAACAAGAGAAGGTGGATGAATGAATAAAGAACAGGCAAAAGAATTTGGCATTGGGCATAGGAGATGGTCAAATGAATAGAGCTGAAGCAAATGTTGAAGCAAAAAAAATATTTGATAAATGGAACGAAAAAAGAAATGAAATTGAAAAGAAAGCGAAGGAAGAGGGGATTTGGAAAAAGGAAGGGCTTGATTCAAATAATTACCTTTTCAAAGAAATTAATGAAAAAGCTAAGGTGGAACTTGCAGAATTAGAATCACAAATTGACAAGTGAATAGTAACATAGATTATAATCATCCTAGAAAACGGTCTTTTTTATATGCATAAGAACTTTAAGGGGAAGCTGAGATAAAACCTGACATAATGAAGAACGTGTGGATTATTTTGGCATGGATAAGGCAAAAGATTTTGATGATTTTCAAGTAAAGTATATGGATTCGTTTGAAAAACATATTTATGAAATGAAGAAGGTGGAAAAATGACAATTAAACAATATGACAGAGTATTGATGAAGGATGGAAGCAAGGCGTCAATAGTTGAAATATTTGAAGATAAAAAATCGTATATTGCAGACATAGAAAGGAATGGAGATATTGATACGGAAGAAATCAGCATTAATGATATTGAAAAGGAATTATAATAAGCACGTTGCAAAAAAGCAGGGTGCTTTTTTGTAGAAAGAAATTGCCATGGAAAGAGACCATTACTTTTTGTTTGCGTTTAAAATTGTATCAAAAGTTAAAAAAAGAAAAAATCTTTTTACAAGTCCCATTTTTGGGACAGCCAATGTGGTAATATATAGAAAACGGAAACCTAAAGTGCATTGTTTGAAGATGACGACAGTTTTAATGATGATGCGGAGCTTGAAAATGCTGGCTTAGATCCGGATAATTATGATTTTTGAAAAATAAATTAAGTGAAATGCAGGAGGTGCCTATGGGAACAGATTCTTTATATTACATTATGGACTATAGTGGAAATTATTATCGTACAAATCAGGCAGACCAGCTGGTGACGGCAGCGGGTGCACAGGAGGCGCAAATATTTACGTTTGCCCAGGCGAATCGTCGAATCGGTGCCGGAAAAAAGGCGGCTTTTTATTGTATGATTCCGATGGAAAATGAGCCGGAGAAAGAGGAAAAACACGATCAAGCTGCCGAACAGGAGCAGCCTGTTTCACCGGTAAAAGAATTGACGTATGATGAGGTGGAAGAACAGGTTGAGAAAAGTGTTTTCTCTTACGATTTGTCGGAAATGGACTGGGCGGAATATTTGACACACTTCACTTATATTGTGGCAGGCATTGGGAAATATCGCGATGAAATTAATCGGAAACTTTCCGATATTGACAAGAAAATATGTGATGTTCTGCATTATATTGAGTTGTGCGAGACGGACGATCAGGAGGCGGTCGATCTGGTCGAACTTCTTCGAGTGTGCCGCGAAAACCGACGGGAGATAAAGGACGAACTGACAAGGGTCGAGTATTTTCAAATCAATCTGGGAACCAGTGCCAATGCAGGAAAAGCCAGGCAGGCGCTCAAAAGTATTCAAGGTCTGGACACCAGAAAATATAAGCCGAGAAAGTTCGATGAATTATTTAAGAATTGTACATTGAAGGACAGACGTTTGCAAAAAGAAGACCTAAGTGTGGTCGAGACAAAAAATGTTATCAAGAAACATAACTATAAAAATGAAGGCGGTGAAGAAACCATGACGGAAGAAAGAAACTATACACCTTTTGATGGAAAACAAAACGATTGGATCTCGTTTGCAAGACAGCAGGCAGAATTTTACAGAAATGCAGAGCAGTACATAACCAATATTCAGCTTGACATTGACGAAATCGATG
The DNA here is from genome assembly GCA_002435545.1 of Lachnoclostridium sp. UBA6475. Lineage (GTDB taxonomy): Bacteria > Bacillota > Clostridia > Lachnospirales > Lachnospiraceae > Eubacterium_F. Next base: position 5,671 of record DJNB01000129.1, on the reverse strand, counting down.
ACGAGATTGAGGCGATTCTTTTACAAACGGAAGAGGCCAACTACAATGTGGCACAAGGATACAAAGTGTTCAAAAGACTTAAAGATCTCCGTATCGAGCGCAAGGAGAAAGAAAAAGAATTGGATTGTCTGTATGCACTTACAGATACCATTGACTGCCCTTCGCTAGCCGGTGTTTGCGAAGAAAGTCTGGCAGAGATCGAGGACATTATGGACGTACAGCCCGCAAATGACAGCACAGACATTTTTGAGGCCGACGCTGAGCAGGAAGAAATTCATGTCGTAAAAAATATCAATGAAATGGCAGGTTGAAAATAATGAAGCAAGAGCTCCAAATATCACTTGCGGGAATTTTCGGATTGCTCATAATTATGGCGATAGCGACCTGTACATTCCCGCAAAAGACAACACCAAAATGTAAAAGAATTGGCTGCAATAGAGAAGCAGATGAATCAAGTGAGTATTGTTATTACCATGATTCAAGAAGTAAAGCAACAGTGGAAGATGAATCCGATTCTGTTTCCGAGAAGGTGGACGAAGATAGAGAGGATGATACATACGCATCAAGCGAAACGATAACTGACAGCGAATCTTCAGATGGCGTTTCCACAGACAGTCCGGCCTCTGCCGCCAATTCAGTTCATAAGAAGTCATCTCGTGGTAAATCCGTGGATGATTCGCATTCCAAAAGCAAATCATCGCGAAAGGCATCTAAGAAAAAGGCAGGGGGCAGCAAGCGTGATGATAGCGATGATTCTTACGGCAATGGTTATGATGACGGATACGACGATATTGAAATGAATCAGGACTATGACGAAGAACGATATGATAACGACGGTGGATATGCGGAGGGAGTGGATGACGCAATGGAAGAAGCCCATTATAAATACGGAGAGGAATGGTAAATTATGGAAAAAGAGGAGAAGGTAAAATGAATGTGAAATGTCCACGTTGTGGTTCTATAAAAGTACGTAAAATTTTATTTGGCATGCCTATAGGGCAGTTATCAAAATTAATAATGAATGAAAAAAATATCTTTGTTGAAAACGAAATTATTATGGATGATATGACGCAACCGGATTATAGATGTGAAGACTGTAAATTTGAGTGGTCTCTACAGCGTTTAAAAGCATCGGATATCGTAAAGCTTCGTTTTCGTAAAAATATTTTTTGTGAAAAAAGCACGCAACGGAATAAGTCAATTGTTTATGATATATTCCCTGATGGTTGTATTCGTATTTATGAGTATGAGGGGAAATCAAGAAGTGCTAGTACGAAAAAAGTAAAACACATTGATTGTGAGCATGTAAAAGAAGTGGCAAAAAGGATACAAAATGATTTGAGTACGCCAGCTGTGGTAGATACAAACAGCCAGTTGTCAAAATGTTTTAAATTGCAAATAACATATTTGGATGGACGCAAAATAGTAGTTGATTCCGAAAAGAATCAGTCAAGAGTTTTTGCCGTTTTAGAGCAATTTGTTAATGAACTGATGTAATGTATGCAGTCAAATGTGCAAGTAAAAGGAGAGAAAATCAGTAGATGAAAAATATTTTACAATTGCAGGGTGTGGTCATTATTAGATAGTGTATAATATTTTGTGTAAACGATAGTTCCTTTAGGTATGGAAAAAGGAATGCAGGTAAAACTTGTTAAAGAGCCAGAAAATGATTTTGATAAGGAAGCAATTCAAGTTATGATAAAAGGACTCGGACAAGTTGGATACGTGGCAAACAGCCCCTATACTGTGAAAGGAGAATGTATGAGCACAGGAAGGCTGTACGATAAAATTGGAGATGAAGCAGAGGGTGAGATTATATTTGTGATTGAACAGGGACTAGTGTGCAGAGTACTGGAATAGGAAATGCAAGAATAATGCTGCAGATTTGCATATGCTTGGGAACAGCGTAAGTTGGGGGATTTGGTAGATGTTGGAAGCGGAATGGATTATAAACATCTGGAAGGTGGTGACATTCCTGTATATGGAACAGGTGGATACATGCTCAGTGTCGATAAAGCTCTTTCAGATGATAAGGATGCTATTGGCATTGGACGAAAGGGTACGATTGATAAGCCGTACATTTTAAGAGCACCATTTTGGACTGTAGATACACTATTTTACTGCATTCCCAGACAAGACTACGATTTGGAGTTTACAAGTTGTCTTTTTCAAAATATCAATTGGAAGAAAAAGGATGAGTCTACAGGCGTACCCAGTCTTTCTAAGATAATAATAAAAAATGTAGAAATATCGACACCAATATTTGATGAGCAGAAGCAAATTGGTCAGTATTTTTCCAACCTCGACCACCTTATCACTCTTCATCAGCGTGAGAGATTTTGTTAGTTGATATTTTTAGTTTAAACTGGATAAAGAACGCATGACGAGGTCAACGTCTTTGTTTTCAAGCTCCTGTATAATATGTAAATATGTTTTTTGCGTTGTTGTCATGCTAGAGTGTCCAAGTCGCTGTGCAACACTAGCGATAGATACTCCGGCAAAAAGCAAAAGAGAAGCATGGGTATGACGCAATCCATGAATGGATATTACAGGAATTTCAACGGTTTTGCAATGTCTGGTAAGAATATCATTAACAGTGGAATTATAAACTTTACCAGATACAAATATTGGTTTATCTTCGGGAAGATTTTTAACCATTGTTGAAAACTGTATAATTAATTGCCAATCAATTTGGATTCGACGTACCGAGGACTGATTTTTAGTTGGCAGAAACCCGGTATTATTTTTGTAATCCCATGTTTTGCTTATTGAAAGAGATTGTTTTGAAAAATCAAAATCTTTCGGAGTGATAGCAAGGGCTTCTGAAAAGCGCATGCCTGTTTTTGCCACCAACAAAATGAACCAATCCCAATTGATTTCTTGTCCTAAATTCAAATTCGAAAGAAGTTTATGTAATTCGAATTGATTGAGGTATTTGGCTTTTTTTTCACGAGGTTCTTTTCCTTTGACAATTGCTTTTCGAGTAGGATCTCTTTCGATAAGTCCTTCGTCAACGGCATCCAAGATGGCTCCTTTAAGTTGATGGTGGAAATCCATGGTTGTTTGTCTCTCATGAAGTTTGGCATAGTCGTTTAAAAGATTCTGATATGTTATTCTAGAAAGATCACATATTCGTAATTCAGGTGCAAGACGCTTTACCCACATTTGAGTAAGCAGGTATTTGTCCATTGTCACTTTTCGTATAGCACCTTCTTTGTAAACGGCAATCCATTGTGAATAGTAGTTGTAAAATAAATCATTTTTTGTTATGTTGTTCAGCATAAAATCCTCCTTTTTGGAAAACACTCTCACGCTGATGAAGAGTGATGAGGTGGTCAAGAGACTGAAAAAAATTTCCAATCATATGTTGTTCTTCTATATTAGGAACACAAATTTCTTCTTTAAGAAAATCATTGGCTACTAATGTTGTCATCATGGTAGAAGATTTTGTACAACGTGCCATAATTCGTCCCATGACTCCTTCATTATTAATTAGATATTTCCAAAACATTAAATCGTACTCTGATATTGGTTTAAAGACGTCAAAAACATGCGAAACAATGCCGTTTCCGATAGTATTCTCAACAAATCGACCATGTGCAAAATTCTTACTTTTATTTCCTTCAAAAGCTATATCACCCAGTTCAAAAATATTATATGTTTTTAAATACTCATTATTTTTTACAGTGGCATCTTTTTTATAATACATATTAGCAACAGAAATAATATCTTCTATTCCGTAGGATAAATCATTCTTTCTGCTTACTTTTTTGTATAGTTCAGAGAACTTACGCTGTTCCCAAGCATATGTTATTTTTATTGCTTTTCGAGGTGTTTTTGTGGTAGAATATATATTAAAGGTTGCCCTAAATTTGGAAAATTATTGGCGCTTTATTTAGAGAAATTGTAGAAAGTACTGAATTTGGGACAGTATTTTTAGTAAAATATAGTTATGTAAATGTTAAAACACTAGTTTAGACAGATAAAATAGCGGAAAATGGAGGATTTTGTAATGACTGATGGAAAAGATTTGTTACAGGTGTTGTGGAGCGGTGCAGATGTGCTTCGCGGTAAAATGGATGCGAATGAGTATAAAACGTATTTATTAGGGCTGGTTTTTTATAAATACTTATCAGATTCGTATTTGTGTAAGGCTTATGATTTGCTGAATGATGGAAAACCGGAGACACTTGAGGAAGCCCAGAGTGCATATGAAGAGGGTATGCAAAGCGAAGATGCAGCGGATTTGTTGGAAGAGTTGCAGAATTCCTTACATTATACGTTGGATGCAAATATGACTTATATAAGTATGTTGAATGATGTAAAGAATAATTCTTTTAATAGAGAAAAATTGCAGGCAGCTTTTAATAGGATTCAAGAATCGGATGAATTGTTTAATGGCTTATTTGCAGATGTGGATTTATATTCTAATCGCTTGGGGACGGGAGATCAGAAACAAAGTGCAACTATTGCAGAAGTTATCAGAGTGTTAGATGGAGCTGATTTGATACATACAGAAGGCGATGTGCTTGGAAATGCATATGAATATCTTATCGGTCAATTTGCTTCGGAGACAGGAAAAAAGGCGGGGGAATTCTATACTCCACATGGTCCTGCACAGATTTTGTGCCAGATTGCAATGACTGGCCAAGAGGATAAAAAGGGATTACAAGTTTATGATCCATGTATGGGATCTGGATCTTTGATGCTGAGTTGTAGAAATTATTCAAGTGAACCAGAATATATCAAGTATTATGGACAGGAATTGATGCCGTCAACATATAATTTGGCAAGAATGAATATGTTTTTGCACGGAGTATTGCCGGAAAATCAGCATTTGCGTAATGCAGATACATTGGATGCCGACTGGCCGACAGATGAGGAAACAGAATTTGATGTGGTTACAATGAATCCGCCATATTCAGCAAAATGGTCAGCGGCAGACGGGTTCAAACAAGATGAGAGATTTATGGACTATGAAGGAAAATTAGCACCAAAATCAAAAGCAGATTACGCATTTTTACTTCATGGCTTTTATCATTTAAAACAAACAGGTACGATGGCGATTGTATTGCCACATGGAGTTCTTTTCCGTGGTGCGGCTGAGGGAACGATACGTAAGATACTTTTGGAAAATGGTTCTATTTATGCTGTTATTGGATTGCCGTCGAATATGTTTTATAATACATCTATTCCGACGTGTATTGTAGTTCTAAAAAAACACCGAGAAGGAAGAGATGTTTTATTTGTTGATGCTTCTAATTTATTTGTTAAAGAGAAGAAGCAAAATGTAATGCAGGAAGAACATATTGACCGTGTTTTAGAACTTTATCGCAATAGGGAAAGCGTGGAAAAACAGGCATATTTGGCATCGTATGAAGATATTGAAGCCAATGATTTTAACCTAAATATTCCAAGATATGTAGATACTACAGAAGAAGAGCCGGAAATTGATTTGGGTGCATTAATTGCAGATATTAAGGACACAGATCAAGAGATTAAAAATAGTACAAATATGATGATAAATATGTTACAAGAACTTACGTTTAGCGATGAGGAAACGGAAAGAAATGTAACTGAATTTATTAAGACTCTTGGGGAGGTGTAATTATGTCAAATATACCTAAAATAAGGTTTAAAGGGTTTACCGATGCTTGGGAACAGCGTAAGT
>DJNB01000232.1 GCA_002435545.1 Lachnoclostridium sp. UBA6475 | reverse complement strand
CTTGGTGGATTTGTGGCATCCATTGCCCTGATGCTTCATATGCCGTTATTTATTGTTATTGTCGGACTGATCTATCTGGTAGAAGTGCTTTCGGTTATAATTCAGGTTGGATATTTTAAATTGACCCATGGAAAGCGAATTTTCAAAATGGCGCCGATCCATCATCATTTTGAATTGAGTGGTTTTTCCGAAACACAGGTCGTAGCAGCGTTTAGTATCATTACAGCCATTTTGTGCCTGATTGGTTTGATGGCATTATAAACAATACAGGAATGGAGAGAAGAAAATGGATTTTTCAGGAAAACAGGCAGCCGTGATCGGCTATGGAAAGAGTGGAAAAGCAGCACTTGAACTGCTTGGAAAACTTGGCGCAAAGCGGGTTTTATACGATCAGAAATTGGATGTGAATGCTCCGGGGATTGAGGCAGAAGTACTTGTGTCCGGTGAATTTAAAGAAGAAGGATGGGAAGGAACCGATGTGGCTGTGTTTAGTCCCGGCGTTCCTGTCTTTGACAAAATCGGAGATTTCTTCCGTTCAAAAAATATTCCGATCATTGGCGAGATTGAACTGGGGTATCTGGTAGACAAAGGAAGTGTGATGGCGATCACCGGAACCAATGGAAAGACAACGACGACGACTTTGGTCGGCGAGATCATGAAAGCATATAATGACAAAACATTTGTTGTGGGAAATATTGGAAATCCATACACGAGTGAAGCAGACAAAACTTCAGAAGATTCCGTTACGGTGGCAGAGATCAGCAGTTTTCAGTTGGAAAGCACCGATACATTCTGTCCGAAAGTGAGCGCGATCTTAAACATTACGCCGGATCATCTGAACCGTCATGGAACGATGGAAAAATATACGGAGACAAAACTTTCTATTACCAAAAATCAGACGAAGGAGCAATTCTGCATTCTGAATTATGAAGATGCAAGACTGCGTGAGGCGGCTGACAGCCTTCCGTGTCAGGTGGAATTTTTCAGCAGCCGGCAGAAAATTGACAATGGAATGTACAAAGATGCTTCCGGAAATCTGATCCGCAGCCGGGATGGCAAGGTGCTTTTGAATCAGAAAGAAACGAAACTGCCGGGGGATCACAATGCGGAAAACATCATGGCAGCCCTTCTTATGGTAGAAAAAATGGGGGTGCCGGATGACGTGGCAGTGGAAGTGACAAAACATTTTCACCCGGTAGAACATCGTGTAGAGTACGTTACTACGATACATGGTGTGGAATACTACAATGATTCGAAGGGAACAAACCCGGATGCTGCCATCAAGGGAATCCAGTCGATGGACCGCCCGACGATCCTGATCGGCGGTGGTTATGATAAAGGCGGAAGTTTCAGTGACTGGATCCGCAGTTTTGACGGAAAAGTAAAGCGCCTTCTTCTTCTGGGAGCGACCAAAGAACGCATTGCACAGGAAGCAAAGGAGTGCGGCTTCTTTGATTATCAGTTTGTGGATTCTCTGGAAGAGGCAGTGCAGGCAGCATATGATCTGGCAGAGAGCGGAGATGCTGTCCTGCTTTCACCCGCATGTGCAAGCTGGGATATGTTTGATTCCTATGAGCAAAGGGGAACGATGTTTAAAGATTATGTAAGAGGTTTGGAGTGATCGGTTCATGAAAAACAGAAAACAGGAAGCAGCCGCGGCAGCAGAAGGAGTATATACATTTGATTACAGTCTTCTCCTGATCGTGCTATGTCTTCTTGGATTTGGACTATTGATGATCTATAGTTCCAGTTCTTATACAGCACAGGTAAAGTTCCAGGATTCCGCGTATTTTTTGAAAAAACAGATGCTGAATCTTGTCGTGGGAATCGTTGTCATGGTATTTGTGTCAAAGATTGATTACCGCATTCTTTTAAAACGGCTGCCCGGATTACATATGCATCTTGTGACGGTATTGTATTTTTGTGCCGTGCTGCTGCAGCTGTCTGTATATTTTGTCGGAAGAGAATTTAACGGAGCAAAAAGATGGCTGGTCATTGGACCGGTTTCCATCCAGCCGGCGGAGATCAGTAAAATTGCCGTGCTGCTCATTACGGCTTCGTTTATCAACAATGCGCCGGCGATGGTAAGCCATATCAAAGGGGCGATCCGGATCCTTCTTGCGGCTGCCGTGCTGATCGTTCTTGTCGGAAAAGAAAACTTAAGTTCCGCGATCGTGATGATGGGCATCGTGTTCATTATGTGCTTTGTGGCGGCGCGTTATAAGAGAATGTACATTATCAGTATGCTGATCGTGGCAGGACTGGTCTGGCTGTTTATTACCTTTGGAGATTCCTTTCGTATGCAGCGTATTGAGATATGGCGTGATGTGGAAAATAATGAAGGCGGATTTCAGATCCTGCAGGGATTGTACGCCATTGCATCCGGCGGGCTGTTTGGAACGGGTCTTGGACAGAGTATGCAGAAACTCGGATTTATCCCGGAACCGCATAACGATATGATCTTTGCGGTGATCTGTGAAGAACTGGGGATTGTAGGAGCCGGGATCGTAATGCTCATGTTTTTGATCCTGCTCTGGCGTATTTACGATATTGCAACGACTTCCCCGGATCTTTTCAGCGGCATGATCTGTACCGGTGTTATGGCGCAGATCGGTGTTCAGGTACTTGCCAACATTGCGGTTGTTACCAATACCATTCCTTCCACCGGTATTTCGCTTCCGTTTATCAGTTATGGAGGAAGCAGTGTGATCTTTCTGCTGGCAGAGATTGGACTGGTGCTGCAGATTTCGAAAAAAAGAGTAAAGACATGATACCAACAGATAAATTCCGCATATCATAAGATAGAAATGTAAGTGAGTGCGGAGGTCGGAAAGTGCAGATTGTAGTTCGTGGCGGCCGGCAGGCAGAAGGCGAAGCAGAGCTTCAGGGAAGCAAAAATGCGGCTTTACCGATGCTGGCAGCGGGGATTCTTACGAGGGAAGAGATCCGTTTTCATCATTGTCCGAATATTTCGGATGTACGGGTAATGACAGAACTACTGGAAAATATTGGAATACAGACGGCGCGGGAAGATACAGTGCTTTGTATGCAGGCCGATCATTTAAAAAACAGCGAAATATTACAAAAAGAAGCCGGGCGTGTTCGAGCGTCCATTCTTTTTCTGGGAAGTCTGTTGGCGCGCACCGGAAGGGCAAAAGTACATATGCCCGGAGGATGTTCCATCGGCCGCCGTCCGATCGATATCCATATTGCGGCATTTGAAAAGTCGGGTGTCGCGGTAACCGAGGAAGGAGAATGGCTGGTATGCTGCCGCAGACAGGTGCCGGACCGGATTACGATTCGGTTTCCGTATCCCAGCGTGGGTGCGGTGGAAAATATGATCTTGTTTCATGCCCTTGGAAAATCCGAAGTTACTTTGGAAAATTGTGCCAGAGAGCCGGAGATAACGGCTTTGTGTCAGATGCTCCGCAAGATGGGAGCAGAGATTCAGGGAGAAGGGACGGGGACGATAACTATCCGTGGAGTCAGACGTCTTCATGGAACCGATATCACCGTGCCGGGCGACCGTATCGCTTTTATGACCTATGCGGCAATGGCGCTGGGAACACAGGGGAAAATCCGTATCTGTACCAAAAATGAAAACTTTTTAACCGAACAGAAGGAACTGGAAAAAGCCGGATGCACATTTTTGAATCATGAGAATGAAGTTGTGGTAAGTGCAGACCGGGGGATAAAAGCGATACCGTATTTAAAGACGGCACCATATCCGGGATTTCCAACGGATGCCCAGTCACTTTTTCTGACGCTGATGTCGAGGGCGCATGGAGAAAGTGTCTTATGCGAGACGGTATTTGAAAACCGGTTTCAAATGATCCCCTATCTGAAAAAGATGGGGGCAGATATTGATACCGTATCCCAATGTGCTTATGTCCACGGTGTTATCAGGCTGCATGGTGAGACAGTACGGGCAACCGATCTGCGAAGCGGGGCGGCGCTCTTGCTGGCAGGTGTCATGGCAGAGGGAGAAACGGTGATAGAGCAGGCGGAAAATATTCTGCGCGGCTATGAGGATCCCGTTCAAAATATGGAAAATTTTGGATTTGAGGTACGATGAATAAATTCTATGTATACGAGGAGGAAGACCATGAGTGAGAAGAAAGGAAAAAAATGGAAAATCATTATTCCGGGAATCGTTCTTGCCATTGCGCTGATTGTTGCCGCAGTATTTCATGTTACAGAGATCACCGTCGAGGGAAATACTTTCTTTTCAGAGGAAGTGGTAGCGGGAGAAGTCTGCAATACCTTTTTGGATCACAACGTTGTGACATCGTGGATTAAGCGGAAATTAGGATTTTGCCCGACACTTCCGTACGTCCGGGAGTATCAGATTACGTATCCGGGAATCCGCAAAATCCATATCAAATTGTATGAAAAGAAGATAATCGCCGGAATTTCGTATATGAACCAGTTTATCTATTTTGATAAAGATGGGACGGTATTGAAAAGTACACAGGAAAAAATGGAAGGCATTCCGCTTTTTGAAACAAAGACAATGACGACCTTTTCATTGTATGAAAAGGTACAGATGGAGGATGAAGCGCTTTTGTCACGGATCATGAATCTGTCCGGTTTGTTCCAGCATTACGGTGTTACCTGGGACCGCGTGGTATTTGACAGCGAAAATGCCGCTTTTTTGTATTCCGGTGATATCAAAGTGAATCTGGGAAAAAAAGACAATTATGATGAGGCAATCGCCGCATTGTCGGATATTTTGAAGACAGCAAAGGAGCAAAAACTGGCAGGAGAGATTGATATGTCATCGTATCATGCCGGAGGAGATGTCATTTTAAAGAAAAATTAACAAAAAAAATGTAATTTATACTTGATATTTTTACGGAAAAACTTTATTATATAATATATATGCGAATATTATACTATAATTGAATATAAAATATTTTTGGATAGATAGAAGGAGGAACTGCAGTGTTAGAGATAATGAATAACGAGACGGAATACGTTTGCAAGATTCTTGTTGTCGGAGTTGGCGGCGCAGGAAACAATGCCGTAAACCGCATGATCGATGAAGGAATTCAAGGGGTAGATTTTGTTTGTGCCAATACGGACAAGCAGCATTTGCGCAGATGTAAAGCCCCGCATATCATTCAGATTGGAGAAAAACTGACCAAAGGTCTTGGCGCCGGTGCGCGTCCGGAAGTAGGTGAGCAGGCTGCAGAAGAAAGCCGTGAAGAGCTTTTGAACCTGATCCAGGGACATGACATGGTATTTATCACCTGTGGTATGGGTGGTGGAACCGGTACAGGAGCCGCTCCTGTGATTGCCCAGATTGCAAAAGAGCAGGATATCCTTACGGTTGGTGTTGTGACAAAACCATTCCAGTTTGAAGGAAAACGCCGGATGGACAATGCACTTGCAGGAATTGATAAATTAAAAGAAAATGTAGATACACTGATCGTAGTTCCGAATGAAAAACTTCTTTCGATATCGGATAAGAAAACATCCATGAAAGATGCGTTCAGTATGGCAGATCAGGTATTGCAGCAGGGTGTACATGGTATTACCGACCTGATCAATCTGCCGGCACTTATCAACCTTGACTTTGCCGATGTTACAACCATCATGAAAGACAAGGGAATCGCTCATATCGGAGTGGGATACGGAACCGGTGAAAATAAATGTATGGAGGCTGTACAGCACGCGATCACAAGTCCGCTGCTTGAGACAAGCGTGGATGGTGCCACAAACTTCATCCTGAACTTCAGCGGTGGAGACATTGGTATCCAGGAGACGAGCGAGGCGGCCGAGTATGTACGGGAGCTTGCCGGAGAAGATGCGAATATCATCTTTGGTATTATGTTAGATGAAAACGATGACACCGATGGCGTTACGATTACGATCATTGCTACCGGGTTAAAGGATGAAGCAGCACAGGCATCGTCCTTTGGAAGTTTTGGCAGTACATTTTCAAATGGTTCCCTTGGTGGAAATCTGAATTCTGGTTTGAATTTAGGACATACAGCATCGACACCGCATGTGGCAAAGCCTACACCGATGGCAAGGCCAAGTTTTTTAAATGGATTTAGCAGTGCAGCACCTAAGACGCCGTCGCAGACAGCAACGACAGTAAATCAGGACATGCCTGTTGTAAATCATAAAATTAACCGGACACCTCAGCAAGTCGGTCAGACGATGAAAAAAGAGGATGATAATATTAAAATTCCGGAATTTATACAAAATTATAGAAAGAAGGAGGACTAACAGATGTCTACTTTAGTAAAAACAATCATTCAGGTTTTATATATTGTAATATGTATCGCCATTGTAGTTGTTGTATTGATGCAGGAGGGTAAGACTTCCGGTCTTGGTGCAGTTACCGGTGCCGCAGATACGTATTGGAGTAAGAACAAAGGACGTTCTGCAGAAGGTAAGATGGTAAAAATTACCAGCGTACTTGGTGCGTTGTTTATTATTTTATCCATTGTACTCTGTATGAACATGAAATAATCAAGAGATACTTTAAAATGGATTTTAACCTCTGAAGAGCCTTTGTAAAGAGAAAGCCTTCAGAGGTTTTTTACTGATTAGGTAACTATTCAGGTCTAATGCGAATGGGGGAGAAGGGAACCTGAATTGTTACCGGAAAGGAAAGAAAATGGATCGAAAAGAAATGCTCTATGCATTTATCAAAGAAGAAGAGTATCGTCCGATGAAGGGCAAAGAGATCGCGGCGCTGTTTTGTGTACCGAAAAAGGAACGCGCCAAATTTCATGCGCTGCTGGACGAACTGGTAAAAGAAGGAAAAATAGTGATCGATGGAAGCGGACGATATCAGCTTCCCAAAGAAAATGTCAATGCAGGGACGTTTATGGCAACGTCAAAGGGATTTGGATTTGTGCGGGTGGAAGGCCAGCCCGACGATATTTTTATTCCGGAGTCCGGCTGCTCCAATGCCTACGATGGCGATGAGGTTA
>DJNB01000002.1:7275-9149 GCA_002435545.1 Lachnoclostridium sp. UBA6475 | reverse complement strand
TCTTTGGAAACCCCGGATGTAGCGGTTGCTTTGAGTTTTGCCGTACCTTCAGCAATTGCCTTCAAAACTACATTATTTCCGGTAACGGTTACAGTCAGCACGTTTTCATTGCTTGATTTCCACTCAATGGCATCATCGGTATCTGCCGGTTCAATTACATAGCCGTTCTTCGCCGATGTATTATTCGTTTTTGTAATCGTATACGTTTTTTCGGCTTCTATTGTAATTGCCGAATCCAGTATCTGAATGGATTTTGCCGGTGAATGAACCGTAATTTTAAATTCGGAAGACTTCACATTACTATCCTCCTTGGAAACAGCAATTACGGTTGCCGTTCCTTTTTTCAATCCGGTTACATTTCCTTTGTCATCAACAGAAATATTTTGTGCCCCGGATTTCACCTGCCATTCAACCTCTTTATTGACAGCATTAACCGGTTTTACTTTTGCTGATAATTGAATGCTTGCATCAATGTCTACGTCATTCTTTCCGGTAACTTCAATAGAAGCAGGCTTTACATTCTGGTCGTCCGTTACACGGAAGTAGAACACTTTACTTGCTCCACTTGCCTGGCAGATCACGGTTATCGTTACTACCTCATCACTTGCTTTGTTCGTTGTCAGTTTTCCAGTCTCATCTACACTGATGATATCCGGATCAGATGAAATAAATATCAACTGTTCTTTGGATTCTGCATCTGTTCCTTCCGGATATTTCAGTGAAATATTTAACTGGTCTTTTCCACCATTTCCATTTGGAAGATTGTATGGCTTATCGACACTCGTAACCAGATTATCCGGCAGATTGTCACCGGTTGTCTTTACGGTATCAAATCCCGATGCCGAAGTCTGGCATACCACCGTAATCCGGTCTGTTTTTGCACCGGATGTAACCGTAATAATTGCCGTTCCTGTCTTGGAAGCATCTGCCTTTTTAATCTTGATCGTTGCCTTTCCGTCTGCAAACTGGTCTGTATCCGCAACAAAATCAATAAGGGAAGTATCCGAGGATTCCCAGGTATACTCTTGTGTCGTTTCTGCCGGTTCAATATTGGCAGACAATGTTACCCCGTTTGTTGTAGTAATTCCTGAAGATGGAAGATACAGAACTTTTTCTCCATTTTTTTCAACAAACATATATGGATTTTTTATTACCACACTATCTTCTTCTGCGGTGACTGCCACTTTTTCTGTCACAACATCGACAACACTTACTTTGTACTCAATCTGCTGTGAACTCTGCCAATAATCATCGGAGTCAAGAATTTGAAGTCCTGTTGCAAATTTAACACGAAGCGTAACCGGACTATCTTTGTCAATATACTCTGTTCCCGTAATGACAAAATGATATTTTCCTTTGGCATCCTCTATTACATCGGCACCCAGTCCACGATAGTTTGTCTTAACTTCCTTTCCGCCTTTTACCGTATAGATTACATTTTCCTTTTCGTTATCAATGACGGAGATTGTTGGTGAACTTCCCTTATAAAGGGTCTTTTTATTTAACGCATTGATCTTCAGTTCGTATTCACGGTTGATCGGAAGCGGCTGTACGTCGCCTTCCGGCTGTGTCAGCACAAGAGCGGGATCTGTATCTACCCAGCCACCGAGCTTGCTGCCATATACACCACTAACCGTATCGCCTTCCATTGTCGAACTGATCGGCGCCGTAAGTTTTTTCAGGTAAACGTCATCACTGATCACCTTCGATGCCATACTCTCTGTCAGATCGCTAAAAGCAACCGTTTCCAGATAACTACATTGCTGCAAAAGTCCCGTTTCAATTTTTGTTACTTTTGTTTTTGAGAGATCAAACTGTTTGATATTGGTCTGCTGGAATGCATTCTTTCCAATTTCTTCCAGTTTTGTGGCTCG
>DJNB01000002.1:0-7270 GCA_002435545.1 Lachnoclostridium sp. UBA6475 | reverse complement strand
TCGTACAAAGTCAACGGAAGAAAGACCATATTTGATCACAATCGTTCCATATTTCGTACGATTCATTCTGTATTTTGCCGTTTTTTCACTATTGGCATATCGAAGTTCACGGTCTTTTAATTCTGTCAAAGTACATTTTGCAAATGCGCTCTCTCCGATGGAAAGAAGACTGGATGGGAACACGGCTTCCTTCAATGAGAGACAGCCTTCGAATGCACTATTACCGATACTCTCAATGCTTGTTCCAAAGGAACTTCCTACTCCATTTGGATTATCAAGTACAAGGTTTACACAGTTTTTAAACGCACCCTCTTCGATCTTTGTCAGTGTATCCGGCATATTGATCGTCTGCAGACCGTAATAATCATAAAACTTTGAAGTTTCTGTACGGTCTGCAATATTCAATATCTCGCTGCCACATCCATTAAACGTATCTTTCTTAATTACAGTAAGTGCTTTTGGTAATTTAACCGTATCCAGATTACAGCAGTTCATAAACGCTGCCTCACCGATATTGTCATCTTTTAAGGAATCCGGAAGAATCAATTGTTTCATACCAAAAATGTAATTTAATGTTACAGTTGTTTGATTTGTTGTCTCATTTGTTGTCTGATCGACACCAAGTTCCTTTGCCGATGGAGTCATAAGTGCACTATCGGATCCATCTGCCGGAAGCAGTGAAACGGAACTTTCCTTTTTCAGGTATAATGTCTCATACGGTGTTCCTATATTGACAAAACGGTTTCCATAATCGGACTGCGTTGTCTCATAAAAACTGTCACATGTTTGATAAATGTCTCTTGATTTTTCAGACAGATCAACAACATCCGAAGGATCATAATACTTCCGCTGAGCAAGTACATAATACTCCTCATATCCGGTATCTGACTGTGATATTTTCGATGGCTCTTTTATATCCGCCGGGTTTACAAAGACATGCTCTGTCTTCTGACTTCCGTTTTTTGTAACATACAGTTCATAGCATCCATCACTATAAGAGGTCTGCAGCCGGTCAGGAGAAATCATAACTTTTACTGCTGTCATGGAAGCGTTATCATACGCTTTACCACAGTTCATAAATGCGCTGTCTCCAATGGATACAAGACCACCTGCAAACTGGACTGTACCTTCTTCAAGATTTGATTTTGTACCTAATGTGGATAATTTAAACTGATTGACAAATGCTTTGTCTCCAATTGTCTTCAATTTATCCGATACCACAACTTTTTCCAGATGTGCCCCGCTTGCAATGTCACTTGCTTCATTTCCAAAACACATTTCCGGGATATTGGTAATGCCGCTCCCCAGCGTTACAGTCTGTAAATTGTAGTTGTTGGAAAATGCTCCCTTTCCAAGTTCGGTTACGCAATCCGGTAAAATAACTTCACTCAACCCACTGAGAAACGTTTTTTCTTTCCAGGAATTGTAAACAAAGGACTTATCTGAAAAACGGTATGCATAACATGCTGAAAAAGCCTCTTCTCCAATACTTTTCAAATTGGATAAATCTTTCAGAAATGCCGTAGTTTCCAGTCTCCAGCACTCTGAAAATGCACTCTGTCCGATCGAAGCCAGTTTAGCATCTGTCGGAAGTTCTACCTCCGTTCCTTTGAGATAATGGCATCGGTAGAAAGTTCCTGCTTTAATCGCTTCTAACGTTTTTGGCAGTTTGATACTAATAATATAGCTTTTCGAAAACGCTCTTTCTCCGATATCTGTACAAGATTCCGGTATATCGATGTAACCGATCCCGCAATCATGGAAAGCCTCTTCTCCAATGCTTGTAAGGCTTGCCGGCAGCAGAACCGTATACTCTTTGTACACTTCATCTCGCTTGTTATCATCCGTAGACTCCTCAATCTTAAAATTATCTCCGGTACGGAAATTTGCTCCCGAAAATGCAGATTTGTTTATCTTTTCCAATTTTTTACAGGATGAGAGATCCATTTTTTTCAAAAAACAGTTTGCGAATGCATAGTCATCGATATAAGTTATGTTTTCCGGAAGAATGGATACATCCTTAACTCCATCTTCGATCTCATAAAACTTCACACCGGAGGTACTGGCTCCCGTTCCCCTGAACACAGCGTTTCCTATGTACTGTAAGTCTTTCTGGAGACCAATTTCCTGCAACCCGGAACAGTTTTCAAATGCACTTGCTCCGATCAATGCTGCATTTTTGACCGGGATCTCGATCTTCTCTAAGGCGGTACATCCCAGGAACGCCTGTGCTTTTATTGTCAGTTCCGAACGGGTATCATATTTTCCCAGTTCAAGGTCTGATATAACTTCACAGCCGGAAAAGGCATTCGATCCAATCGTATTAATATTGGAAAGGTCTACCACTCCATCTGCCGCTGTACCAATTCCCAGCGTAACAAGATTTTTACATCCCTCAAAGGCATTGTTTCCAATGGTTGTTACGGTTTGTGGAAGAATGATCTTTTGCAAGCCGGAACAGTTTTGGAATTCTTTATCCGGAATCGATGTAATATCATTTCCTGTCGCTAAAGTAATCCCCGACAGATCCATCTCCTTGGCATTTTGTGCCCAGCCGATTCCTTCCATACTGGATACTTTCAGATTTCCAAAGTCAATTTTTCCGTCATAACGGATCAAATCCGTTCCCATCGCCGGACTTGTCAGTTTATCATCTTCTTTATACTGATCAAGAACTTCTTGTACCGTATGACTACCGATATAATTCAGTACATCACTATTATTTGCAGCCACTGCATTGGCAATGATCTTATAAAAAGTAAGTACATTCTGGTCTTTCACATTGGTGTCTCCCAGCGTTGTTCCCGTTTCCATATTCCCCGGTGCTGCCAGCACAACATGAGACGGAATTGCGGCGATCTGTACACTTGTGGCAACAAGTGCCGACGCCAGTGCGATGCTGAGAATCCGCTTCATAATTCTCGGTTTCTTTTTCATAGTCAGTCTCCTTTTCTTGTTATTTATGTCAACTTTGACATTTATTTATAAAATATACAGATTCATTTTATCATTTTTTTTCACTTACTGCAATACTTTGTTACAAAAAAAACTGTCCAAACAAAATCCCTTTTGTCTGGACAGTTCATTCATCGTCTATTTTTAGGTTTTATATGCTGTTATTCCTTAATCTTAGCATTTTCACCGACCATATCGATCACTTTATTGGTAAGCAGTGTGATCTTATAATATTTTTCAATCGTGATCACATCTCCGTAAAGATCTTTGAAGTTCTGCTTCAATTCGTCTACGGTTCCACCCTGCTCTTCCACTTTCTGCATCTCTTTCGTGATCTCATCGTCAGAAACGGTGATACCCTCTTTTTCTGCAATGGCTTCTGTCAAAAGCTGCGTCTTCGCAATGCTCTGCGCTGCCTGCTGCAACTGCTCTTTGTACGTATCTTCCGTCATACCGGACTGTGTCAGGAAGGTATTGAAATCATCAAAACCATACTGCTTTGCTGTGTAGCGGTAATATGCATCCAACTGGGAACTTGCCGTATTCACGATCGAATCCGGATATTTCTTCACTTCTGCTTTGTTCTCCACTTCACCGTAAGCCGTAGAGCCTGCACTGTCTTTCTTTTCCTTTTTCAGATCCTCAACGATCGACTTTTTGTATTCCTCAATCGTCTTGTACTCTGTCTTTTCAGAAACCAGCTTGTCTGTCAGTTTCGGTGTATTGGTCTTTGAAATGTAATTCAAAGTTACTGTAAATACCGCTGCTTTTCCGGCAAGATCTTTGTTATTGGAATAATCATCCGGGAATTTGAGGTTGAGGTCTTTGGTTTCACCCGGTTTCATACCGATGACACCATCATCAAATCCATCAATAAATCCGGAAGATCCAAGAGTGATAGCACTTCCCGAAGCACTTCCGCCCTCGAAAGCCTTGCCATCTGTCTTTCCTTCGTAATCAATATTTACCGTATCGCCTTTTTTACATTTTCCTTTTTTCACCTTCTTCTCCGTAGAGTTCTGGCTGACAAAGGAATCCAACTGAGACTGTACTTCATCATCGGATACCGTACAATCTACTTCAATTCCTTTATATTCAGGAATTGTCACACACTCCGACGCAACATAGTCATCGTCCTGCGATGCGGTTGTTGTCGTCGTGCTGGAATCTTCTCCTGTAAATTTGCTCTTTATCTCGCTCCAGGAACATCCTGTAAGCATCAAAGAAGCGGATAATACCATACTTAAAATAACTGCTCGTCTTTTCACTTCGTTTTTCCTCCTAATAACTTAACGTTAATATTCATTCTATCACACTTTATGAGAAAATAAAAGTGAAATTTTGTTCATAATTTTAGGAAATGGCATTTTTCATGCTTTTCACATACTCTGCCACCGGATTGATGCAGTCTTTTCCGTAAGTCTCGATCAGCTTCACAATGGCGCTTCCTACGATCACACCATCGGAAAATTCTGCCATCTCTTTTGCCTGCTCCGGTGTCGAGATACCAAATCCGATCGCACATGGAATGTCTTTTGTCTTCTTGACCTGCTCGATCATCTGTGCCACGCCTTTGTTGATCGTGCTCCGCATACCGGTTACACCGAGACTGGACACGCAGTATACAAATCCTTTTGCCTCTGCTGCGATCGCCTGGATGCGGTCGTGGGATGTCGGTGCGATCAGGGAAATGACGTCCAGTCCGTATTGGGAAAATACGGAATCCATTTCTTCTTTCTCTTCAAATGGAACATCCGGAATGATCACTCCGCTCATACCGATCTCTTGGGAACGTTTGGCAAATTTTTCAATGCCGTAGACAAAGATTACATTTGCATATGTCATAAATACCATAGGAACGTGCATCTTATCCCGGAGGGATTCTACCATATCAAAGATCTTGTCGGTCGTCGTCCCTGCCGCCAATGCCCTCTCGTCGGCTTTCTGGATAACAATTCCCTCCGCGACCGGATCCGAAAACGGGATTCCGATCTCGATCAGATCTGCGCCGCTTTCCTGCAACACCGGAAGAAGCTCTCTGGTTGTTTCCAAGTCCGGATCTCCTGCTGTTACAAATGGTATAAATGCTTTTCCATGATCAAATGCCTGTGCTATCTTACTCATAAAGTTCGACCCCCCTGTATCTTGCAATGGCTGCCACATCTTTGTCGCCACGTCCTGAAATATTAACTACAATGATCTGATCCTTGTTCATCGTCGGTGCCAGTTTTCTCGCATATGCCAGAGCATGGGAACTCTCGATCGCCGGAATGATTCCCTCGATCCTTGACAGATATTCAAATGCGGAAACGGCTTCTTCGTCTGTAACCGGCACATACTGGGCACGGCCGATGTCATGCAGATGGGCGTGTTCGGGTCCGATTCCCGGATAGTCAAGCCCTGCTGAGATCGAATATACCGGTGCGATCTGTCCATATTTATCCTGACAGAAATACGATTTCATGCCGTGAAATACGCCCAGTGTTCCATTGGCGATGGTTGCTGCATTTTTATCGGTATTTACTCCGTGTCCGGCAGCTTCACAGCCGATCAGCTGTACGGATTCATCCGGAATAAAGTCATAAAAAGCACCCATTGCATTGCTGCCGCCGCCGACACAGGCAATGACCGCATCCGGGAGTTTTCCCTCCCGTTCCATCAGCTGGGATTTAATTTCTTTTCCGATGACACTCTGGAAATCTCTTACAATTTCCGGAAATGGTGCCGGTCCCATAACGGAACCGATCACATAATGCGTATCATCGATACGGTTGGTCCACTCACGAAGTGTCTCATTTACCGCATCTTTCAACGTCTGTGTTCCGCTTGTCACTGCATGTACTTTAGCGCCCAAAAGTTCCATACGAAATACATTCAGCGCCTGGCGTTCGGTATCTTCTTTTCCCATAAACACCTCACATTCCATACCAAGAAATGCTGCGATCGTCGCTGTCGCCACTCCATGCTGTCCGGCTCCTGTCTCTGCGATCAATCGTTTCTTTCCCATTCGTTTCGCTAACAATGCCTGGCCGAGTGCATTGTTCAATTTATGAGATCCGGTGTGGTTCAGATCTTCTCGTTTCAGATAAATCTTGGCTCCTCCCAGATCTTTTGTCATACGATCCGCATAATATAAAAGGGATGGTCTGCCCACATACGTCGCAAGCATTTCATTGAACTCTCTTACAAAATCCGGATCCTCCTTGTATTTTCGATATGCCTGTTCCAATTCAATTACGGCATTCATCAGTGTTTCCGGGATATATTGTCCCCCGTGAATACCAAAACGTCCTCTAGACTTCGACATTTTCTTCATCTCCAATCTTTTTAATCTCTTTCATTTTTTCCAAATTCTTACAACCGTCTATCTCAATTCCACCGCTGATATCCAGGGCATATGCCGGTACCTGCTGCATGGCCTGCCGCACATTGGAGGCATTCAGACCGCCTGCCAGAAAAAACGGATGGTGCAGGTCCTCCGGGATCATCGTCCAGTCAAATGCATTTCCGGTTCCTCCGTACACCCCCGGCTGATATGCATCAATCAGCAGATAATCACAATCCATCGCATCGGCTTTTCGGATGCTTTCCACATCTTTTGCGCGGACGGCTTTGATCACTTTGGCTCCTGTCGCTTCTTTAATCTGAAGAACTTCCTCATTGCTCTCGTCTCCATGAAGCTGAACCATATCAATCGCTTTTTCTTTTACGTAGCGGATGATCGTCTCCGGCTTCTCATTGACGAATACGCCAACCACCGGAATTTCCGGCAATATCAAGGATCTAAGTTCCATTGCCTGCTCTTTTGTGATCTGACGTCTGCTCTTTGCCAATATAAATCCGGCGTAATCCGGCTTTACTTCGTTCACATAGGCTGCGTCTTCGTGTCTTCGTATGCCGCAAAATTTTAACTTCATGGCATTACCGTCCTTTCAGCCGGCGCAGTGTCGCCTCTTTGTCCGGACTCCGCATCAGCGTTTCTCCGATCAGCACTCCATCGACACCACCTTGTTCCAGTGCCGCGATGTCCTCTCTGCATTTGATCCCGCTTTCTGCCACAAATAAAATGTCCGAAGGAATGTGCTTTCTCTGTCGAATGCAGTTATGGATATCGACTTCAAACGTCTTCAGATTACGGTTATTGACACCGATAATCCTTGCTCCGGCGCGCACCGCCATCTGAATCTCTTCTTCATCGTGTGCCTCCACCAGTGCCGAAAGTCCCAGACTATGGCTCAGTGCGATCCACTCGCAAAGCGTTTCTTCCTCCAAAAGAGAACAGATCAGAAGCACGGCACTCGCCCCGATCACTTTC
>DJNB01000103.1:9039-26680 GCA_002435545.1 Lachnoclostridium sp. UBA6475 | reverse complement strand
TTTCCATCTCCGCGAAACGTGAAATACAAAGAATGGATTCCATCGGGAATTTGAATTTCACTCTCATACGTTTCCCATACATTGGAAAATTGAATTGGCAGACTCGCAAGTACCTCTCCATCCCATGTCGTTCTTACTTCCATCTCTCCACTGATATATCCACGCATCGTCACCCGGATTTTATTCACATGCTTCATATCAAAATACTTAAATCCAATGGACGCCGAATTTTGGATATTACCGACATAACCAATTTCCTCATCTCCGTCTTTTCCATCCTGCATTACTTTTGGAAATGCATCTCCCCCAACATACACAGACGGTTTATCTGTAAACAAATGACAGGCAAGATAAGCCGGGTATTCGCCCTCGCCGGCAAGCGGACCACCATTTAAACCACATGAGGTAATTTCTACCTGTGCGATGCTTCCATCTTCTGCAATCGTGACCGGCTCGGCACATCCTTGTCTGCTGTACCAGTTTCCATTCGTATGGCGATGGTAAAAAACATACCACTGATCCCTGATCTGCACGATACTTCCATGATTATTTGCTCCATAAGCCATTGGCATATCGGCTGGTTTATAGGTATCAATATGTAAATCACTATTACTTACGATCACGCCACCGTATACAAAATCTCCCAATGGTGATTTGCTTGTTGCATAGCAGAGTTCATGCATCACTTCCGAAGAATAAATAAAGTAATACGTATCCCCTGCTTTCCGGATGGAGGAAGCTTCGAAAAACGCATGTCCTTCAAAAGAAGTTCCCGCACTATACTCACATCCGGGTACAACACAAACCGGTTCCTCTTCCATCGTCAGCATATCTTCTCCCAGCACACAGCACCAGGCCCCGGAACGGCTTTTGTCTCCCGGTCCGCAAAATCCGGTATATAAATATGTTTTTCCATTTTCTGTAAGAACTCCGGGGTCAAATTGCGGTTCATCCTGAGGTCTGTCCCCCAGCCGCACTCCCTCTTTATCTTTTACATAACCATAGAAAGAAAACGGACCGGCAGGGCTGTCACTAACTGCCACAGACACCAGGGATACTTTATCTAATACATAATACAGATAATATCTTCCATCTGATCCCACTGTAATATCCGGTGCATACAAACACATTTTTCCCTCTTTATTCAATGGATCTGCGGTCTTTTCATAGATTACACCTTCATACCGCCAATTTCCAAGATCATCGATAGGGGCTGACCACCCCACATAATCTCCCATACAAAATACATAACCATTATAATAGTCATGCGAACCATATACATATACCCGGTCTCCAAACACATAGGGTTCTCCGTCCGGAATGTACTCCCAAGAGGGAAGATACGGATTAAATGCTTGCTTCTTCATCAAAAATACCTCTCCTTAAAATCAAAGTTCATACGGCGTGCTCTGGTATACATAGTAGTTTAACCAGTTGGAAAACAGTAACTGCCCCGCCGAACGCCAGCGGACGATCGGTGGTTTGCTCGGATCATCATCCGGAAAATAATTGCAGGGGATCTGCGGATCCATTCCTTTTTCCAGATCACGGTAATATTCTTTCGCCAGCGTATCCGCATCGTACTCCGGATGACAGGTCATAAAGAAATGGTGGCTGTCCTTCGTCTTTACGATCGTTACCCCGGCTTCTTCGGATACCGCCATCAGTTCCAGTTCCTCGACCGCTTCCACATCCTCACGACGAACTCCGGTTGCCCGTGACTGCGGTGCATAAAAAACATCATCAAACCCACGGAAAAACGGCGAATTTTTCTTTACCACCGTGTGTTCATATATACCGGACAATTTTTTTTCATAATCTATCTTCGGAATGCCGTAATAATAATAAAGTCCTGCGAAGGCGCCCCAGCAAAGGTGCAGGGTACAATGCACATGGGTCTTACACCAGTCCATGATCCGGCATACTTCCTTCCAATACGTCACGTCTTCAAATTTAACATAATCAAGCGGCGCCCCCGTGATGATCATTCCATCGTAACGGCGTTCTTTGATCTCATCAAACGTAGTATAAAACGTATCCAGGTGTGTCGGATCCGTGTGCTGCGGAATATAACTTGCCGTCTTTAAAAACTCCACTTCGATCTGAAGAGGCGTGTTGGATAATTTACGAAGAAGCTGCGTCTCTGTCACAATCTTCGTGGGCATCAGATTTAAGATCAGCACACGAAGCGGACGGATGTCCTGATGCATCGCGCGATGCTCCGTCATTACAAATATATTTTCTTTTTCCAATATTTCCGTCGCCGGAAGTGAATTGGGAATCTTAATCGGCATATTGATCAACTCCTAACTTTTGCTGCATATAGGTAGTCTACCACAATCATTTCATACTTTCAAGCATAAAACCAGACATAATACAGACACCGGCCGCTCCGGCCTCCCTGACCTGCCCGGCATTATCTGCCGAAATTCCGCCGATTCCATAAACCGGAACAGCCGATTCGCGGACAACTTTTCTCAAAAAGGAAATTCCTCTTCCCGGAAGTCCCTTTTTGCAGTCCGTCTCAAAGATATGACCGGCTGTCATATAATCTGCTTTTAAATGCATCGCCAGCTCTGCCTGCTTTAACGAATGAACTGACGTTCCGACCGTGGTAAACCACTCCTTCTCTCCCTCTTCCCGCATTTTCTGTAAAACGGGAAGCGGCAGATGAATTTCCCTGCACCCAAGTTCTTTTGCTGCTTTATAATAAGTATGCAGAATGCACCGCCTGTTATGCATTTTACAAATCGAAAGGACCTTTTCCGCCAGTTCATAATACTCCCTTTCGGTAAGATCCTTTTCCCGCAGAAGAATGGCATCTGCCACGCCCTTTTCTGCA
This sequence comes from Lachnoclostridium sp. UBA6475, assembly GCA_002435545.1. GTDB lineage: Bacteria > Bacillota > Clostridia > Lachnospirales > Lachnospiraceae > Eubacterium_F. Next base: position 23,838 of record DJNB01000103.1, on the reverse strand, counting down.
ATATATTCTATGCGCGTCAGATAATCATCTCTGCACAATGTTCGATTTGTCACGCAAATACAGGGAATGTTCTGCTCTCCTGTATGTATCGCCATTGTATACTCCTATTTACACATAAATATAGTCATTCATAACCGGCTGCAAACCTTCGTCAATGATTGCCTGATACACTTCATCCACACTTCTAGTATCATCAATCTCAAACTGCTCATCACCTTTTTCCTCGCCGCTGTGACCGCCGATCCCCACATTGACTCCTGCGGAAATCTTTGTCGCTGCAATCTTGATCAGGCTGTTACGCACTCTCTCACATTCACGCGTGGAAACGGTGATACTGGAAAATGGCATAAACAGACGATAGGCACAGACAACCTGTAACAGCTGCGCCTCATGCACATCCATCGGATTGATCTTATCGTTGTTAATGATCGGGCGGAGACGCGGACAGGAAAATGCGATCTCTGCCTGCGGATATTTTCGCTGCACAAAATACGCATGCATTCCGGTAGCAAAGGCATCCCTGCGGAAATCATCCAGTCCCAGAAGAGCGGCAAATCCGACTCCACGCATACCGCCTTTCAAAGCGCGCTCCTGGGCATTGACGCGATATGGGAAAATACGTTTATTTCCGGCAAGATGAAGGGTTTCGTATTTGTCTGAATTATAAGTCTCCTGAAATACCGTTACATAATCGGCACCGCACTCATGCAGATACGCATAATCTTCGGAATTTGTCGGATAAATCTCCAAACCGATCACCTTAAAATATTTTCGGGCAATCTTGCACGCCTCACCAATATAATGGATATCGGACATTTTCGGGCTTTCACCGGTCAGAATCAAAATTTCCTGAAGCCCGGTCTTGGCGATCTCCTGCATTTCCTTTTCAATCTCTTCGGCATTTAATTTGGCACGGCGGATCTTATTATGACAGTTAAATCCGCAGTAAATGCAGTAGTTTTCACAATAATTGGCAATATAGATCGGTGTAAACATATAAATGGAATTTCCAAAATGTTTTCTCGTCTCCTGCTGTGCCTGCTGTGCGATCTCTTCCAGAAATGGCATTGCTGCCGGCGACAAAAGCGCTCCAAAATCTTCCGGTGTTTTATTGGTATGAAGCAGGGCACGGCGTACGTCTTTTGCCGTATATTTATCACTGTCATACGCTTTTGCTGCTTCTATCACTCGTTTATCAATATCCGAATCCAGCACTTCCATCCCTTCAAGATAGGTCATATGATCGATCCGGTTTTCTTTTAAATGTTCTTTGATCTCATCATTTAAGATGCTTTCGTTTACTTTTTCCTGCATGATCTTCCTCCAAATTTAGCGATTGCTTCCATCCTGAATATACCCTGTCAATGGAGAAGAAGCACTTCCTCCCTTGTCAAGCACTCTTCCAAGACCGGACAAATATGCGGTTCTTCCTGCTTCAATGGCTTTCTTAAATGCCTCTGCCATCGCCGGAATATCTCCCGCCGTAGCAATTGCTGTATTTGCCATGACAGCGGCAGCTCCCATTTCCATCGCTTCACATGCCTGGGAAGGAGAACCGATTCCTGCATCTACGATAATCGGCAGATCGATCTCATCAATCAAAATCCGGATAAATTCTTTCGTACAAAGTCCCTTATTGGAACCGATCGGAGCCGCCAGCGGCATGATGGAAGCTGCACCGGCATTGTACAGATCCCTTGCCACATTCAGATCCGGATACATGTATGGCATTACCACAAATCCCTCTTTGGCAAGGATTTCTGTCGCCTTAATCGTCTCCTGGTTATCCGGAAGCAGATATTTACTGTCACGCATGATCTCAATCTTTACAAAATTTCCACATCCCACTTCACGGGAAAGTCTCGCGATGCGGACGGCTTCGTCTGCATTTCTCGCCCCGGAAGTATTGGGAAGAAGGGTAACCCCCTCCGGAATATAATCCAGTATATTTGCTGTCCCTCCGACATTTGCGCGGCGAAGTGCCAGCGTAATGATCTGTGCACCTGCATTTTCCACCGATGCCTTGATCAAATCCAGTGAATATTTTCCCGAACCAAGAATAAACCTTGAAGTAAATTCCTGTCCGCCTAAAACCAATGTATCTTTTTCCATGATCTATGTCCTCTCTTTCTTTTCTGTCGTTATGTATCGCCTGTCAGCATCCACCGCCAACGAAACTTACTATCTCTACCACGTCGCCGTCTTTCAATGTCACTTCCCCATACTTCGCTTTGGGAATGATCTCTTCGTTTACTTCCATGGCAATCCGGTTTTTTTCATATCCTTCACCGGCTAACACATCATCCAGTGTCTTTCCATCGTACTGCTCTTTGGCAGCGCCATTGATCTGAACCATCTTTTCACCTCCAAGGCTTCTCTTGCAATAAAAAAGGATATCACCTGAAAACTACACCCGCGGTGGTGTACCCCTTCATGAGATATCCTCAATCTTTTGTCAGTTTATCATAAAAAACGGGATTTGTCAAATGTTATCGTCCCAATTTGCTCTGGATCTTCTCCATATCATCGACATAAACCAAAACCTCTGCCACAACACTATACAGTTCCTGGGGGATATATTCTCCCACATCCAGCAGGGACAAGCTCTTTGCCAGTTTTTCATCCTTATGGACCGGGACATCACTTTCCTCTGCTGTCTTTATAATACGATCTGCAACGTAGCCGCGCCCGGACGCAATCACTTTTGGTGCCGTATCGCCTTTTTCGTATTCGAGCGCTACTGCCGTCTTTTTCAAATTGTCCTGTAACATCTACATCACACTCCTTATCGTCATTTACATAAAGTTTTTGATAAATGTCAGCCGGTGGATTGGACACGGTCCGTATTTTTTGATCGCCTCAATATGCGCCGCCGAGCCATATCCTTTATGCCCTTCGAATCCGTACTCCGGATACATCTCCGCATACTGCACCATTAGACGATCCCTGGAAACTTTTGCCATTACACTGGCCGCCGCAATCGACAGGCTTTTGGCATCGCCCTTAATGATACCGACCTGCTTAACCGGCACCTGTGGTATCGTTACCGCATCATTTAAAAGCAGATCCGGTACGATCTCCAGATCCTCGATTGCATGCCGCATTGCTTCATATGTCGCCTGCAAGATATTGATCGAATCAATCTGTGCCGGTGAACTCATCCCGATTCCATAAGATACCGCTTTTTCTTTGATCTCATCAAACAATTCGTCTCTGCGCTTGGCACTTAATTTTTTCGAATCATTCAAATACAATATTTTACAATTCTTCGGCAGCACTACCGCTCCGGCGACAACCGGCCCTGCCAATGGTCCGCGCCCTGCCTCATCAATCCCACAGATACACTCGTATTCGTCTCCATATTTTTTTTCAAATGCCAGCATGGTCTCCAGGCGAAGAAGTTCCTTTTCATAAGCCAGCTGCTTTTTTTGGTAGGAAAGGATCAAATTTTTCACACCGCTCCGCTCATCCGAAGCATATTCTTCAAACAATGTCTGCCACTCGTCTCTGGAAGCATTTTCAAATTCACTTTTTATATCGGCTATTTTTTTTGACATAGTTACCTCTTTTCTCTAAAATACCTGTGTACAAACTGCACACAGGTATTTGTTTTCTTTTATATATCTTTTTTCGATACAACCATTCTACTCAAGGTCAAACAGTTCACGTTCTCCGATATCTACTTCCGCGTACTGCTTTGCTGCCTCTACGATGTCTTTATCCGAAGGATCCGACGGATTCTGATATGGGACAAATTCTCCCTTTACCTTTCGGCTGGATCTTGCTACCCATTCAATTCGGATCTGCGTATAGCCTTTCTGCCAGTCAGACAGTTTAAACGGAACGATAAAACTGTATTTTGCATCCGAACTCGCTATCTTGTAACCTGTAATAAATTCTACCGAATATTTTTTCGGAGTAGGCAGACTCTGTGAAAATCCGATCGCAGCCTCCCGCAGGATCACATCTCCATCATAATTATAAATAGTATTGATCGGAATCGCCGGCTTGGATGAATCATTCGGATCTACCATCTTAATCGATGTAATAATCGAATTTTCTTTATTCGTTGAGTTATTCAATGCACAGAACAACTTCAGAACATTTTTCTCCTTGCTTCGGCTTTCGTTATACGAAGCAGCCTGGTTAAAGTCGATCAACACACTGGAATTACTCATCTTCTGATAATATTTCTTCGAATCCTGATTTGAATCCACATTAAACTTCATTACCGGAGCCGGAGCTTTCGCATTCTGCAAAATGTTATACAATACTACAGCAATTCGAGACATTACACCTTTGTCAATGATCGTAAAGTTCTTATTGTCAAGATTTTCTTTTGCATTGTAATTACCCCTTTGTCCATATAAGAATGTTCCCGGTACGCCTTCCTTATTTTTCCCCATCTGCCAGGTAACAATCTCCATATCCCCCGGCATAACAATCGTTACGTTCTGATAATCTTCCAGTGGATCTCGTGTACCCGTAATACTTGTATACGTAAAGTTATTATTTGAAGTCAGACCACAACGATAGCCTTTATCCGAAATATTACCACTTACTTCTCCATACGTACTCTCCGGATACGTTCCCCTCAGGGAAGAACTTAAGAATCCGTATTTTTCTACAAATACATCCATATCTGCCGTACCATTGGAACTATACAAAGCATCTTCACTCGCTGTCGTTACATATGGTATAAACGTATACAGATTCCACAAATACGTGTACTTTGAATCTGCATCGTGAGAACTGCAGGCAGCATTGACACCTTCCTCATCCTCTTTGAAATATCCGGTATACTGCGCAGTATTGTCCGGCCCCTTGGCAGAATCTGACAATTTTACCTGTTTAATATTGCCATAAACATTATCCATAAATGTCCAAAGCAGTTTCTCTGTTTTATCTGACAACGTAGATGCTGAAAGATCAAACAATGTGGAAATCAAATACAATTTAGCCAAATTACATAAACTTGCCTTCTGATCATGTTTGTACGTAGAGTCATAAATCAGGTTACAAACTTTATCGGTACCATCATCCAGATAGAATCCCATCTGTTTCGAGAACATCATTGCCAGACCGGCATCACCGCTCAGACGTTTGATGATCTTCATACAGTCGCTCCATTCAAGATCGTTCTCTTCAAAAGAAACCAACTGGCTTACGTCATTTTTATTCGCCTCAAGAGCTGTCTCTTTGTCCGGATCAACATATTTCCAGAAAAAGTCTCGCAGATTTTTCACCTGATCCGCATTGGTGCCACTCTTTCCACCATAGTAGGAACTAACATAAAAGATATCCGCACGTTCAATATAGTCCAGCGTATCTTCAGTATCATTCTGATCCATCTCATTGATCATTGCCGGAGTTGCCGTAATAATCTTGATATGGTAATCTGCATACTGCTCATCTGCTGTCTTTGTTACCTTTCCATCCGAATCGATTTCATCTGTAAAATTGACGAGCATGCGCTTCAATACGTCATTCCATCTTAAACCTATATACTCAAATTTAAGCTTATAACCTTCATACTTATAATTAAGGGTATAAGTCTTTGTTTTTTCCGGCTCAGTAAATTTGTCATTACTGGTAATAGTTTTAAAACGCTCAGCTTTAAAATACTGTCCAACAGCAGCATTATTAACAGCCTCCTTTACTTCATACGGCTGCTTACCTTCGGGCCAGATATCTACCCCATTCGAAGGCAATTCTGAAGCATTTTCCACATATGTCCATGCCCAGTTATCATTACTCCATCCTTGGACCGCATTATCCACATCCAAGTTGAATTTTCCGTTACCTTTTCCTACATATACAAAATATCCCTTATACTTTCCCTGCGCCTCGCTTAATGTCCAAGCTTCTGTTCTGCTTAATTCATCCTCCGTCACAGTGCTTCCACCATCTGCTTTTAAAAGAACATCCTTATATCGTTCCAAAAAAACTTTCATATCTAACGCGCCGGATCTCACCTCTGCATAATCTGATTCAAATTCTGCTGTTGGCTCACTCACAGAAACCGTAAAATTTTTATTATTGCTCGAATCTGCTTCGATACTCCAAGCCCAGTTCCGGTCATCCTCAATAACCTCACGCGGAATCTCTTGACCATCTTTATCTACAAATGCTTCTTTAAAAGCTGTATTGTTGTCATACAAAGAAGCAATCGTTGGATACGCATTACTATTCTTTTCTTTGCTTAAGCCCTCTACAAACGTTATTCCCTTTTTCATCTCGACAGTATAATACGAATTCACTGTTACTAATGGCGCATTTGAAAAATCATAATCTTCTCCATTGGTTTTACGTGAACTATCTGTAACTGTATGGTCATAATCATAAATCTGATACAAATTGTCAAAGTTATTACCTGAGAAAATACCACCTGCCTGTGTCAGCCAGCCTAAATTTGCACTTTTCAAGCCCTGTGCTTTCCAAGTAGATCTTTTATAATGATTATTGTTAATCGTATCATCTTGAACACTTGAAATATAAGACTGTTTCTTCTCTTGTGAAACTTTCATGCTTAATTCCAACGGATCAAAAGGAAGTCCTTCTTCTTTTGACGTGGCAAAATAACTCAAAGACTGCTGTGACAATTCCGGGACGATCTCCAAAATAACCAGCGGATTCTGTTCTGATCCTTTGTCATCTGCACACTTCGCTTCCGGGATTTCAGGAAGCGCATTGAGTCCTGTATATTTTGTCGAAGAAGATGTCAACACACGCTTATAATCTTCTTGTCCTGTCACTTTTAACTTATCATCCGGAATTGAAACCGCATCTGCCGATCCATCGCTGTTTGTCTCAACATACGGTTTACCATAAGAAAACATACCAAAAATGCTTCCCGTCTTAATGGCAAAAAAACCAACAACAAAAACACAGGCTAAAATAAGTGTTATTGCTGAATAGCCAATTCTTTTTTTCCAATTTTTCTGCTTTGTCTGACCCCTTTTCATTTATTATCGCTCCCTTCTACTGATTTCTCAGGTATACACATTTATCAAGCGAATACTCAGATACATTGTCCTTAAAATCAACCGTAAAATCAACCGTATATTTACCTGATTTTGGATTTTTTACAAGTTTACAAGTGAAATCTTCCACATGGTCTGCCAGAAGATACATATTATCCGCAGGCAGCGTCCCTCCCGCAGACAAATCTACCGTATTAACCTGATCGGATGTCATCGTACGGCATTCCCCAAAGAAAAGCTTCTTTGCCGATGCATCATACCAGTAGGCAAATGTTTTCTTTGATGTATTAAATGCACTTATTTTTGCTCCTATATTGGAAAGTGATTCAATTCCCGTCGCAATCTTTTTTGCATCCTCAGAATCCTTAATTAAAACCAAGGCATTATTGGTGCTGTCCCATACAACAGACTGTGCTTCAATAATATAAGCTTCCATATGATTCACAGCGTCCTTAGCTTCATTTTGTAAAGTAACCCTCGCATTTGTTTTCTGACTGCTGTTTGAAGCAAATATGATCAAAGCCGTGATTGCTCCAAAAACAATAGTAGAAATTGCAACTGCAACCAAAATTTCCACTAAGGAAAAACCTTTATTATTCAATTTCATAAAAATTCACCTCAGTTCTTTTTATTGAAAAAATTTTCCGGTCGCCGTCACAAGATTGATTGTCTGTTCCGAAGACCCTTCCACAACAATCTTACTTATTGCTTCATGATGCGGTTCTTCATCAAAAGAACCATCTTTTTTATTAATACCAATATGGACACAGTCATTTAGCCCAATCTCTGTTCCATTATAACTGATTTTCAACTTCTGATTTGCAATCTCATCTCCGGAACCATCCGGTGTATATTTTGCGGCTTCCGTATAATTATCCGCCTGTGTAAAAGTAAGATAATAATTACCATCATTGTAACGATAAATATGCATATAGGTTCTCTTACTATCTGCCATATTCCGTGATTTCAAAGTCATCAAACCCGAATTGATCTTGGATGTACATTTTTTGGAATTTGCCATATCCATATACCCAAGTCCAACCACAACCGCCGTACTGAAAAGCGCCAAAATGGCAATAGAGATAATTAACTCAATCAATGAAAAACCTTTATTGTTTGATTTCACGAAATCACCTTCTTTCTTATCTTATCCATTAATTCTTTGTCCAGTTTTCATATCCGATACATTCCGCTACCGTATTCTGATGCTGTTTGTTCTCCTTCGTTGCATAAAAATACTCTTTCCATGTATCATCTTTCTTGATCCAGTCAAGGATCTCAACCATCATACTTGCATCGGAAACTTCCTGATAGGTGCCTCCGAGCTGGACTGTAATTTTACCACCTGATAAGATCAAGCCCTGGAAATTACAATCAATGACTACATCACCGCCAGCTGCGACAAATCCTTTCGAAATACCAAGATCTTTCAGACTGGAGATTCCGCCCTGTGTGATATAAGCAATTCCGTCATCAATAGACTGTCTTGCCCCACCTGATGGAACAGCACTAAAATCTACAATTCGGTCTTTGACAAGATTAATTTGAGATTTTTGCTCTGAACTTGCGCCCTCGTAATACAACTCCATACGGGGTGCTGTACCGGCTGCACTCGTATACTTACCACCAACCAATGATAACTGAAGACTCATATACTGTACCATTTTTTTATAGCCATCTGCCAAAAGGGATGCAGAAGCTTCATCATTAGCAAAATAATTGCTTTCCATCTTATTGGTGCCATCTGCTCCTTCGTAATAACTTTTAATCACATTACCGGCAAGCAGATACAGCGTCGGATTGATCCGAATACCATCGGTAGGTGCAGCCGCAAGATTCGAAGTTATGTACGTCTGTGCACGTTCGTTCAGCATATCCACATTATCCGGATTCTGCTTGGAATAATAATTTGCAAAATAATCATTTGCACTCTGATAATCTTTAAAATTCAAATACAAATATACATAGCCGCCTGTGTTGCTGTAATTTAACGTCACCGGGTTAGTTTTATCCAGATAAGTTCCTAAATCTCTCAAAAGAGCAGCCTTATTGTAATTTGCCTCAACATTGTCCGAATCAAATTCGGTTGCTGTCATCAATGGATTATGTCCTTTTACAATATATTCCTGTGGCAGTAAGTATGCAACCTGGTTGCTTTTAATGGATGCGGATTCACCCATCGCAATATCTTCGATATTTGCTGCGGACTTCGCACCTGTAGAATCATTTCTCTGAACAAACGCACGCCCTGCCAAAACCAATTTTGATAAATTGGATGCAGCATCCAATAATGTATTTTTCCCATTGACCAAAATCGCACTACTGTAATCTGCCAGCTGCTTTTGACCGGCTCCCTGCGAGTTATCTACATTATAACTATATCCATAATAAGTTCCGCCTAACGTAACATTCGAATTGTTATCATTTATACTCAGATCATCTAAAACATAAGAGTTACAATTCAAATTCAAAGTAGAACTATTGGTAGATGGAGAACTGCCAAATGGATTCAACAAAATGTTTTTCGTCCAAAAATCTGCTCCATTTACTGTCACACTTGCTCCTGTCAAAAGATTCAAAGCACCGCGAGTGATAATCTTACCGGAGTCAAACGTTGCATTGGATTCTGCTCCGGCAACGATGCCTTCATCATAATTATAATCGGTCTGAGAACCTCCGGCATAAACGTTACCATGAAAACCAACTTTTGCCTGGCCTTCTATCGTAAGCATATCGTCACTGATCGTGATATAATTTTTAAGCTGATCAAATGTATCTTCCCCTTCAAACTGATAATCCGGTACTTGAATGACAATATCTGTCTGAATGTCTGTCGAATATCCCTTATCATCTTTATAAGAAACTCTGATGCCTTTCAATGTAAGCCAGCGTTTTCCGCTGTCTTTATCACGATAAAAGAAATAATTTATGATATCACTTGTAACCACGGTATTTCTTCTTGTAATCATTGACTGCAGCAGGGTCGCCGAAAAATAATTATTTGCACCTGTCGACACCTGTGGATCAACCGTTGTATCCAGTGTATCTGAATTATATTCTGTTGGAATCAGCGTAAAATCAATTTTTGAATTTTTCTTGTACGTATTGTCAATATAGGTACTGTATGTATCCTTAGTAAAGTTATTTCGATTTTTAATACCATAAACAACACCTGATAAATACAATCTTGAATAAAAATCCTGAAGTGCTCCGCTTTCGTCATTATAATTATCCAGCGTCTGCAGATATGCTACTTCATTACTAACTCCTGCAATTTCTTCTATACCACTTCGGATCTCTGCAATAATCGCTTCTGTTTCATAGTAATTGTCTGTGCCCTGCTGATCAACAACAACTGACACAAAATAATTTGTCGCAAGAGATAAAACCGTAGCACCAATGATCGCCATCGCCATGACTCCAATTACGACCATTACAAATGCAGAACCTCTATCATCTTCATTTGCTTTATGTAGTTTTTCATTGAATTTTTTTATCCATTTTTTTATCATATGAAAAACCTCCAATCATTTACTCACTAATCGTCGTATTCAATACGGCAAGCGGATCGCTGCCACCTTCTTCATACACACTAACCTCAATTGCCCCAATTCTTTTCTTATTTTTCTTAGGTACAAACTCTTCATCGGTTCCGTCTGCTTTTTTGGCTGTTAATACTGTGTCCGTATTTCCATTAAAGAAATAGCTGCATTTTAAAGCGCCCGGAGCCGAATCCGTTGATAAAAAGAACTTATAATTATTCACACGTTGCGGACATTCTGTCGTCGTCAGTCCACAGAGATAAAAACGAATATTTTTAACATCATCTTCTGTCATCCCTGTACCAAACGTAACCTTTAATCTGTCATTGTCATAGCCATCCCTTAAATTATAGAATACATATATATTTTCTAGTGTTCCTTTTTTTACCTCTGAAGTTTCTATTGGGACCTCACATACACCGTTTTTAATGCCGGGAGATACATTGGCACCGTTCAACTCATAAAGATAAGATACTTTTACACGATATACATCCTGATTTCCATCTTTATACTCAAGGTGTATAGCAATTCTTCGATCTAATTTTTCTTTAATTAAATTATATTTGGTGAAAAATGTGTTAGATTCGGTCGCTTCATTTGTCAAAAAATAACTAATTGCCTGATCCAACTGATCACTTTCTTTTGCAACAACACTCTCTTTTCCATAAATCTGGTTAGGACTTGGAATCTCATAATCATTAAATTCCGAATCAATCGCACTATTTGTATCCTTTGTCAGAGTATTGGAATCATAACCGGTATGATACGATTTTCCGTCTGCTGTAACATGATCCGTATAGGTAATATGAACTTTTGCTTCATAATTAACATTGTTCATCGTTACTTTTTTAGTCAGATCCGTATAGGTAAATTTAACCGGATTGGATGGATCCGGAACAACCGTCCACTTATCCGCTCCGACTGCACCGGAACTTGCAATGCTTTCAATCTGAGTGAAATCATCGTAAGAGTTCAATTCATCCAAAACATCCTCCGCTATAACCGTGGCAGACTGTTTATCTTTTCCATCCGCCGTGCGTAACCCTGAATATGTGAAATAATTAATAATAGGCAGTGTTACCAGTGCCAATATTGCCACTGCCAATATTACTTCAATCAATGAAAAACCTCGATCATCCTGTCGCAATTCCTGTAAGCACATAATAACACCACCTTTCTCTTTATTTCTTACTTAACTGCACCAAATACATTATTTACACCATACGCAAATCCTGATGTATCCGGTTCTTTGTAAGCAACACCATTTCCAAGCATAGCATAGAAATTCACAACAATGGTACCGGACAATTTTCCTGTACTCTTATCAAACTGGATATTTACATCACCTACGGACATTTTTTCATCATTTTCCGTAATCCAGTCAAGACAGTCATAAATCTGTTTCGTCGTACCGGAAAGTTCAATGGTATAAGAAGCTACATTTCCTACCATCTGATCCATATCTACAACTGTAATTTCAGACATTGGCTGCTTTTTAGCATCTTCCTGTGCCTGTGCCTTATCACCGTCGGAAGTAAGAACATTCCCTTTGTAATAAAATGGAGTCTCTGTTCCCGGCGTGATACTGGTCACATTAACTTCCGTATTGATCATCATACGATACAAAAGATATACCGACTTCTGCTGTGTCAGTTTAACAGGAAAGGAATTAATGTAATCTTTAATATCATCATTATACAAAGATGTAAAAATCTCCAAGTTCTTAACTTCACTCTTCAAAGCTTCTAATTCACGAATATGCTTTTCAGACGCTTCCGTTTTTACCTGATATTCAGAAGCTGAATCCATATTTGGCTGAAATCCGAGGAAGTATGCCAAAACCAAAAGCAGTACTGCACCTGCCAACAAAATTACACGCATTTGATTTAAAGTAAGTTTACCGCCCATGTTATTTCGCCTCCTCATCGCCTAATGTCAATTCATCACCAAAGAAATCAATTTCATTCGAATCACGCGATTCACGGAATGACAGATAATCAAAGGAAATGGTATATTTATACTGCTGTTTCTTCGTCACACCATCTTCATCCTTAACAATCGAACTTGAAATTTTAACATTTTTAATGTTTGTGATCAGGTTCAAACGGATTACCAATGCGGATACAGAAGACAACTTCTTATCTGTGGACACACAACTGATCGTGCCACCTTTATTTGTCACATTGACTGCACTGATCGTAAAGTCTTTTGGACAAGTTTCTTTTACCTGTTCCAAAATAGCATGAAGTTTATTATTGTTGGTATCTGTAATACCCTCCATCTTCATATAAGTAAGAATACGTTCCATATCCTTCTGAAGATTATCATACTGTGCCTGCACCGGCTGAAGTGCACGTTCTTTCTGAGCCGACTGCTCATAAGAACTTTTGGCTGTTCCCGCCACGATCAAAGAAACTGCAATCATCACGATGGATACAATAATGGATGCTGCAAACACCGCCGCAATGCCCTTGATAGATTCACGGGTTGCCGTCTTATTTTTAATATCTTCCGGAATAAAATTAACCGGACTGTATACCGCACCAAAGCAGCCAACATACTGAAGAATGTTGACATTCACTTCAATCTGACGGTTAAACTGAACACCCTGCAGTTCACTTGGTGTACGTGTAGGAATCCCAAGTTCATTTGCCATCAGTTCATGAATACCGGCAATCTTTGCACCGTCACCGGTTACAATAATACCACTTACAGGTTCTTCACGATATCTTGAATTATAATACTCAATGACACGATAAATATTACCGATCAAGGAAGAGGCACTTTGTGTCAACTCAATACGTTTTTGCATTGACAGATCATTCTGCGGATTCGATGCATTTAAGTTATACAGGAGTACACGCTGTGTCGTAATGATCTTAAATGCCTTATCGTATTCCGAAGCCTGGAATGCAGGCTCACTCATAACAGCTTCTACAATCGTAGAAGCACCATAAGGAATGGTTCTTTGAAGAAGAAGTTTGTCTTTGCTCATGATATTGATCAACGTCGCATCGCGGTTGATCTGAACCGCCATCTCAACACCTTCATTAACCTGACGTTTCATGATCTGGAAAATACCATTACCATCTACTTCAATGGCCATTACGTTAAAGTCGCACCCTTCTGCCAGTGCATAATAAGAGCGAACCAGATCGATCGGAGCAGCATAAACAAGAAGATCAAGCACATCCTGAGGTGCTTCCTCTCCTTCCTCCGCATTTTTCTTCTTACCTAAATTAAAGTTAAGTTTAAGTTCATGTTTTTTCTTCTTTTTCTTGGTATCGTCTGTAATTTCAGGTTCTTCCTCTTTCTCCTGTTCTTTTTCCGAACCATCCGTTACTTTTTCCCCCTCTTCTGCTGTACGGCTTCCGCCCTGTTTAACATAAGAGAAGATATAACGATCTTTGTCCATNNCCGTAATTTCCGGTTCTTCCTCTTTTTCCTGCTCTTTTGCCTTTTCCGAACCGTCCGTTACTTTTTCTCCTTCTTCCGCAGTACGGCTGCCGCCCTGCTTTACATAAGAGAAAATATAGCGATCTTTATCCATAGGGAAAAGATCCCCAACTTTTGCATCTACAATTCCCTGAATCTTGCTGTCTTTAACAAGTGGGATCGTCGTTTCACGGTTTGCAATCTTAGATGATGACAGGGAAAAGATTACATCTTTGGTGGTAATTCCTTTTTCCTGACATGCCTGTTTGATACGACGACTGACGTCCATGATGTTTTTTACTTCACCATCTTCTACTGCTCCCTGTGGAGTCGGCACACGAACACAGCCATATACAGTAGGGTTATCCGGTGTATTATCCATATGTACAATTCGAATCGTCTCAGTTCCTACACGAACCACTACTACCTTCTTAGCCATAATAACCTCCTTTATCCTACGGCAATCTGCCGCAAGCAGTATGGGTTTCTCACTCCCCATACCGGCTTTATTACTTTTCCCATATTTTGATATATAGATGAATATCTCACCACTCATATCTATGGATTACACTACTTTCTCCTCTTTCCTCCGGGAAAAAGCACTGGAATCCATAAATCACAAAAAGACCCCGGTTACATTACTGTTACATTAAGCCAATATACCAGTCAAAAAAGACATTTCCCCATAACATAGCAATAAAAATACCAATCGAAAGATAAGGTCCCATCGGAAATTTATCTTTCTTTTTTGTAACCGCAATGATAATGCATTGGACAATCGACCCGGCCACGCAGCCAATTACTAAAGCAAGGGCGATATTTTGCCATCCAAGGACAAG
>DJNB01000103.1:0-9034 GCA_002435545.1 Lachnoclostridium sp. UBA6475 | reverse complement strand
CCCGCCACTGCCATTAATTTAATGTCTCCTCCACCGATGCCTCGTCCCCGTGTAAGAAACAAACACAATAGCAGAAAAAGGCTTGCCGTAAAGAAGCCGATAACATAATGAATCCAATTTTCATGATCATAGATTGTATGAGCAACACCAACGCACAAAATAAAAGCATTGATCCCTACCGGAATTTCCATCGTGCGAAAATCAATCACACTAAGTACCAGCAATGCAGATACGAAAAAGCAGTATAACACGCTTTCGACGTTTATACCGTTTACTGCAAATAAGATCATATATAAAATTCCATTAGAAAATTCAACGATTGGATATTGAGCAGACAACTTTGTTCCACAATACCTGCACTTCCCTCTTAAAAAAAGGAAACTGAACAACGGAAATAAATCATACCATTTTAACTGGTGTCCACATTTCATACAATGAGAACCCACCGTGACAATACTCTCTTTTTTCGGAATCCGATAAATGCAGACATTCAAGAAACTGCCAATCACGATTCCATATAAAAAGATAACTATGTAAATAATAAATGCCGGTACTGTCATAGTGGGTTCTCCTTAGAAAAATAATTTAATCTAAATTAATTTCCATTTTTAACTTCAAGTGGTTTAGCATTTCCCTGATCATCTTTGGTATACTTACATGTAGCCGTGCCACCGCTTCCGCTAACGTATGCTCTTACCGTACTTACCGAGCCACCGATCGTATACTCAACAGTTAATGTACCACTCTTTCCTGCGGAACTTACCATCGTTGTATTGGTAAGATCTCCAAGCTGCTCATATACAGCTTTTTCAATACCGCTTGTTGCATTTGAATTTACATTTGCCAAATTCAAGGTAGAAGTATTTCCACTTGTTGTGATAGATGGGTCATTTGCAATTGCTGTTGTTACACCGCTTACTAAGGAATCCAATGTAGTCAAATCTTTTGACTCTCTGGATTTCTCCAAGTTAGGGATAACCGCCAATGCTACAACTCCAACTAAGATTGCCATGATAGCGATAACGATGATCAACTCTACAAGAGAGAAACCTTCATTTGAACCGCTAAGATACTTTTGAATTCTTTTCTTCATAATTCCATTCTCCTTTTTTGTTTTATTTTGGCAAACTCTCTTTTGCCGTTTTCTATATTCTACCACATGCGTAGAAAATCTGCAAGTGTTTTTTTTAATTTTATCAATTTAATATTTACGTAATATTTACAAAAAATTTATTTTTAACGCAACTGCCACACTTCAACCTCTCCTACAAATCCCCACTCTTTTTGAATAAATTTCTTTTCCTTTGCCCAAATTGCTTCAGCAATTTGATTTACCACTTCACTTTTTTTGTAACTTAATGTTAATATTTCTTCATTTGTCTTAACTCCCGCATTTTCTTTGCTTTTTGATGTATCCCATGATTCATCTCGAAACTTATCTGTTTCAAAAACAAGATATACAGGTTTGTCATCTTCTAATCGGTTTATGATATTCAATGTGTCGTCTGTCATACAGTTTTCCGCCAAAACCGCATAAAATTGGGATACATTTCTTAACTTCGAACTATACCACGTTAATTTCCACACCTCACTTGTAATGAGAATAACATCCGTATCCTTAGTCAACTCCTCAATCTGTGGACCATCACACTGTCTTTGGAACAAATACCACGATGGCGTTAATACATTATGTTCCATAAACAGTAAAATGCCACACAACAATATGACTCCTATCTGTTGCATTCTCTTTTTACACAGCAAATGTTGAACCAGCCAGCATACCTGCCCCCCCAAGATTAATGTAATAAAAGGCATAATAAAGAAAAAATACCGGTCTGCATAAAGCGACATTATATATATATTGCAATAATACGAAATAATAACTATCGTTAAAAATACTGTCAACATAAGGAGGATACTTATTTTTTCACCATATCGAACTTTGTTTCCAATCCATTTTCCTGCTTGTACTACTCTGCCTTTTCCCTTTTTTTTCAGGTTTTGAAACCATGCCTCATTCCGGCAGATAAAAGA
This sequence comes from Lachnoclostridium sp. UBA6475, assembly GCA_002435545.1. Taxonomy (GTDB): domain Bacteria; phylum Bacillota; class Clostridia; order Lachnospirales; family Lachnospiraceae; genus Eubacterium_F. Next base: position 7,000 of record DJNB01000103.1, on the reverse strand, counting down.
TACCCCGGCAGCTATTATCATTAAAAATATCATAATAAATTTTACATAAGTCCAAAATACGATATCTGGTATCCGGAATGGAATTCCCGTTGATTCTTCTACACTGAGAAGCATTGAAAAATTAATTTCCCAACGAAGAGGCATTTGCGCTCCATACATTTGATTGCGCGTTAAAAGCAAATCCAGTGTATGTGGCCAGATAATTATCACAGCCCCAACAGACAATAACATTGTCAAGCCATGAATGATAGCAAATTTCCATTTTTTTTTGCTAAACTCGTAAATGCCGAACACAAACATAAGACACATTCCAAACATCATAAATGTATATTGTATCAAATTTCCCCCAATCATCGTAATTAAAATTCCAAATAAATCTTTCCTACATGAGTAAAATTTTTTTCGATACATTCTGAGATGAAAATAAATCAATACTATACTGAAACATGTTAGCAGGCAATAAGGTCGCAAAAAAAGCATATTATTTAAGGCTGCCACAGAAAATCCATAAAAAAAGCAAATCAACAATGCTCTTTTTTTTGATAAAAAGAACTCCTTTCCTAAAAAATACAAAGCAATAATCATTCCAATAAAAGAAAGAACATTTATTACATATCCATACCACCATGAAAATGTTTCTGGAAAAAACGAACATATCGCATGTAATATCATATGATGCAATGGAGGATTACGTTCATCCGACATATTTCTCGCCACTGCACCAAAATCAAATTGTTTTCCTTTTTGAACCGTGATATAATCCCACAATACTTTTCCATCCGTCCACTTGTTAAAATTACGACTTTTTCCACTGTCATCATGATAAATCCAGCCACCTTCATCCGCATTGGCAAACCCGTAGGACCAATTATCATCGGAATGAAATCCTTCTTTTTGAAAAGCAAACATATACGTGATAAACCCTAACTGCAACGCAATCATTATCATTAAAATTATTACAACATTTCTTTTCTTACCCATTATAATCCAACCTCTCACATCTTTTTTTCTCTTTGTACTGCCACAATCTTACTGCTGATCAAAATACGCCCTTCCTTTATCCGGCTTAAAATATGTTCTTATATACCCATCTGTTGATACAATGACAAATTCATTGGTACTTTCCAGATAATAAACGTCATCGTTATCTTCCGCTTCCAATTTATGTAAAGACAAGGGATTTGCAACCACCGCAGCAGCAGCCTGCTCATAAGACTGCGCATCCGGAAAGCCCATCTCTTTTCCATGTTTTTCATAATGTTCGGCTAACAAAGCAGAATTACGGAATGTTGTTTGTTTTGGCGTCTGCGACGGCTTTGGCGTAGCTTTTTCCGTCAGCGCTTTGCTTTTTACAATAACCGTACAGACATATTTTTTCCCTTGATATTTTGCGGTTATCTTGGTCTGCCCTGAACGAAGTGCACGAACCACGCCCTTTTTGTTGACGGATACTTTATTTTTGTTTTTACTGGACCATTTTATCTTCTTTGTAACATTCTTCTTATTTTTAATTAAAGTTAACTTCTTTGTCTGTCCGGCATTTAATGTTATCTTAGTCTCGTTCAGGCAGATTTTGTCTTTCGCTGCTGTCTGCACGGGGAGATAAGCCATCACCAGAGAAATTATAACAGCTGTCAAAAATATTTTTGTTGATTTTTTATTCATCATCACGTTATCCTCCTTAATCTAATTGTTTTTTAACTTAACACTTGCCAATTTCCATTTTTTCTAGATCCCTGGCGGCAAATTACATTTTTATTTGTAAGACTCTTTAATATTCTCTGCACTTTAGACCGCGAAAACCCTGTATGTTCAACTAAAATTTTCTGACTTATTTGTGAATCCATTTTAATAAGTTCCAGAACAACCCTCTCATCCGAAGTCAGCAGTACATTTATTGATTCATTTATTGATTCATTTATTGATTCATTTATTGATTCATTGCGGTGTGCCATTCTTTTATCAATATCATTTTTCAAAACAAGGCAGACCGTATTAGCTGAGTCACGATACTCCGGATCAGCCAGCTCTCCTTCGGCCATATCTGAAAAAATTTTCTTAACCCCTTCATTAAGTTCTCTCACCCATCCAAATTCTGTCAGAACGCGCGATATCTTAGGATTCCTTGAAAAACGAGTTTCCCGAATGTTATCAACTGTCACAACATCCGGCAGACATCCCGGACTTTCTATCTCCAATCGGTCATCATACATACTTATTTTAATATATGCACCCATCATTGCGTAATCACGATGCGTCACAGCATTAACAAGTCCCTCAAGCCAAGGAAACTCTGGATATTCCGGAGTTTCTATAAACTTTCCTGTTTCACTATCCTGATTAGTAAAAACACGAAGTTGATCTGAAATATACTTTTTGGCTTCATCAATAATACTTAAAATAGGCAAATCAATACTCTTATCCTTCACAATATTTAATTTTGTACCAACTTGCAATTTTCTACCATCAATACGTAAAAAACGAACACGACAGTTCGGATAAAACCTCATTATATCTTTTGCAAATAACAATATAGCTGCATTTGTCAAACTCACTTGTCCTCCTTGTTGTTGCAAAAAGCCCCTAGCTTCAAGAACCTGCTTTATTGTTAAATTTTCTGCACCTATATTTTTCTTATACCTCTCTAATAAGTTCACATCCAGATCTTCTAGTGTTGCATATGGATTTATCTCATCCTCAAAATGTCTTGCTCCTTTTGCATATTCCAAATTTCTAAGATTTTCTCCCAACATCTCTTTTGACTTATCTCCAATTCTCAAATAAGTTCGATCATTAAAAGTTCGTATCACTTGACCTTTGGTTGATTCAATATGTAAAAGTAATATTCGATCCAATTTCCCACTTGCATTTACAACATCAATAAATTCTTCCTGATATCGTGGCATTGGCCTACAGCAATCCCTTGGTGCATTAATAAATTCATTGATTTTGGAAATTCCACAAGCATTAACGCCCTCCACAACTCTTTTCTTATCGCTAATACCGAGCACTAACGTGCCACCGTCAGCATTCGCAAAAGCAGAAATATGCTGTGCCAATTCTGCCACCCGGATCTGCGAAGACTTTCGATCAAAGTATTTATTTTCATCTTCTGTCAGCATATAATTTACTGTAAGTACCGGATTTATTTTCGAAGCGTTATATTTCATTTATACAGCACCCTCCTTTCTAGACTGCTTCTACTATAAAACACAAGGCAGACATTTCTGCCTGCCCTGCATTTTAAATTTCACTATATTCCATCACGCTGCCATGGAGTAGATCTGCATCATAGGCATTACGATCGCACCTACAATACCTCCTACAACTACGGCAAGCAGACAGATAACGGCCGGCTCCATCGCTGTTGTCAGGTTTTTTGTAGCAACTTCTACTTCATCTTCATAATAAACAGCAACTTTTTCAAGCATCTGCTCTACGTTACCGGTTTCCTCACCGATACGAAGCATATGATGAACCATCATCGGAAATACGCCGGAAGCCTCAATCGGCTCTGACATTGGAATACCCTGCATAACATCTTCACGCGCATCATTCAGCACTTTTCGAACCACACGGTTTTCTACGACGTTCGCCACAATTCCAAGTGCTTCTACCAACGGCACACCGGACATAACCAAAGTTGACATCGTCATACTGAATTTTGCCGATGCATTTTTGATGGAAAAGTCCTTTATGATCGGAATTTTCAAACACATCCGGCTCGTAATCTGTTTTCCGGATTCGGTATTTTTGGCGTAGGCGATCAAAGCAATCACTGCAATAATACCACCAATTACCCATACGAGGTTGGCAACCACGAAATCGCTGACTGCAATTACAATACGGGTTGGCAATGGCAGCTGGCCTTCCAGCATATCAAAGATTTCCTGGAAACTTGGGATAACCTTTGCCATCAAGATAATTACAACGATGATAGCAACGATTACTACTACAACAGGATAGATCATCGCAGAGGTAATCATGGATTTCAATTTCATATCCTTTTCAAACTGCGTACAGATACGTTCGAAGGCAACACTTAAGTTACCGGTTGCCTCACCGGCTGCAACCATGTTGATCAAAAGGTCCGGGAATACCTTTCCTTCCAATGCCATGGCGTTGGCAAGTGTCTCACCTTTTTCTACGTTGACCTGGACATTGTAAATGGATTTACGCAAGACCTTATTTTCGGTAGATTCCTGCATCATCTTAAGTCCTTCAATAACGGTTACACCGGCATTCAATATACTGTTAAACTGACGACAGAATAAGGTAATGTCTTTTAATTTGACCGGGTTACCGATCGTTATGTTCCAAGAAGCATCTTCTACACTTGTAGTCTCTTCTATGGAATGTACGACAGCTCCTTCCCCTTTCAGTTTGGCGGTAGCTGCCTCCGGGGAACCGGCTTCTAAGGTTCCCTTTTTATCACGGCCAAATTTATCCGTGATACGGTACTTATAAGTAGCCATATTACTTTCCTCCTTCCGATACGATTAATACAATCGTTTTTCCAATGCCACTTTATCCTGTGCAAAGGTAATTGCTTCATCTTTTGACACTTTACCTGCCTGATAAAGATCATAGATCGAATCATCCATTGTGATCATACCGCTTTTACGGCTGGTCTGTACGATAGATGGAATCTGGTGGCTCTTTCCTTCACGGATCAGGGAACGGATCGCGCTGTTCGCATGAAGGATCTCAAATGCTGCGATACGACCTTTTCCATCCGCTGTTTTCAACAACTGCTGGGAAATGATAGATTCCAGCAAAGTTGCCAGCTGCAAACGAATCTGCGGCTGCTGGTGTGGTGGAAATACGTCGATAATACGGTCGATAGTTGCGGCTGCACCAATTGTATGCAGTGTGGAAAATACAAGGTGACCTGTCTCGGCTGCGGTTACGGCTGTTGCAATCGTATCGAGGTCACGCATCTCTCCGACGAGGATAACATCCGGGTCTTCACGAAGTGCTGCACGGAGGGCATTGGCGTAACTATCTGTATCCATACCAATTTCACGTTGGTTGACGATGGATTTCTTGTGCTGATGCAAGTACTCGATCGGGTCCTCCAGTGTAATGATATGATGACTGTAATTTTCATTAATCTTATTGATCAGCGAGGCAAGGGTTGTAGATTTACCACTACCCGTTGGTCCTGTTACCAGGATCAGTCCTCTCTTTTTATTTATCAGATCAATAACGGACGGTGTCAGTCCAAGACTTTCCGGCTCCGGAATCTCTGTATTGATCAGACGGATTACAAAAGCCATGGATCCTTTCTGCTTAAATACGTTTACACGGAATCGTCCATGTCCCGGGATCGCATACGAGAAGTCTGCCTCTCCCGTCTCATTAAACGAAGCTACCAGACGTTTTGGAATCATCTGCTGAATCAGCGTCTTTGTGTCCTCTCCATTCAATGGTGCACTTGTCAAATCCTGTAAAGTACCATGAATTCTACATTTGATAGGTATACCTACCGATACATGTACGTCAGACGCGCCTACCTTACGTGCCTGTAACAAAATATCATCGAGTGTCATACCCCTTCCTCCTTACTTTAATATTTTACTTTTCTCATTTACTCTATCGTCACAGCGGTTATTCTGCTGCAATTCTCTCTACTTCTGAAATGGATGTTACTCCTTTCAACACCAGTTTGGCTGCACCGAGTCGCAATGTCGTAAGACCTTCTTTCAACGCTACCTTCTGGATTTCTTCTGCTCCGCCTCCACGGCTGATCACTTCTCGAAGCGCCGGCGTAATCGGCATGATCTCATATACACCGATACGTCCACGATATCCGGTATTGTTGCAATAAGCACAACCACCCGGATTGGGTTCATAAATCATCGGATTCGAATCTCCGCGCAGACGAAGACGGAATTTGTCGGTATCCGTCATCTGTTTCTGAACATGGCATTTTGGACAGATTCGTTTGACCAGTCGCTGTGCGATAATACCAACTACAGAATCCGCAACCATGTATGGTTCAATTCCCATATCTTCCAGACGTGTTACCGTCGATGCCGCGCTGTTGGTATGAAGGGTGCTTACTACCAAGTGTCCTGTGATAGCCGCTTTTACCGCGATGCTCGCCGTCTCTTCATCTCGAATCTCTCCGATCATGATGATATCCGGATCCTGACGCAGGATAGAACGAAGCGCAGAAGCAAATGTAAGTCCTGCTTTTTCATTTACCTGTACCTGATTGATACCATCCACATCGGCCTCGACGGGGTCTTCTACTGTAATAATATTAACATCTCCGCCATTTAATTCGTTCAGAACCGTATACAGTGTCGTAGATTTACCACTACCTGTCGGTCCTGTTACCAGAATGATTCCATGCGGATTTTTCAGAATATTATCAAATCGTTTCAATTCTTCTTCCTGGAAACCAAGTTCACTCTTTTCTTTATTCAATCCGGATTTTGATGCAATACGCATAACGACTTTCTCGCCAAATGTCGTCGGAAGAGACGATACACGGAGGTCGTACTCAACCCGGTTAAATATCAGCGTCATACGTCCGTCCTGCGGCGCACGTTTTTCGGAAATGTTCATTCCGCTGACGATCTTAATACGTGCTACGATCGCATCCTGAAGTTCTTTCGGATACCGCATTACTTCCTGCATGGATCCGTCAATTCGGAAACGCACACGCACCTGATCTTCCAATGCCTCAATATGTATATCACTGGCGCGCTCATTAACTGCCTGCTCAATGATCTTATTAACCAAAAGAACGATCGGGGAATTGTCTACTTCGTCATTTCCCTCTTCCTCTTTATTGCCCTTTAATTTCTGGCTCTTTTCCGCGCGCTCCTGGGAATAACTTTCTGCCAGTTTTGCCGACTGCTCATTTCCATAATACTTTTCAATCGCATACATGATATCAGACGGCGTCGCAACCATCGGTTCTATCTGCATGTTCGTAATGATAGAAAGGTCATCGACTGCGATTATATCAAGAGGATCCGCCATCGCC
>DJNB01000132.1:16744-17229 GCA_002435545.1 Lachnoclostridium sp. UBA6475 | reverse complement strand
GCAAAAGTCCCGCCATAACGTCCCTTTTTTACATAAATCCCTATTGCGTTTGTACTATTTACCCAATCCGACACACTTAATGTAAATGTGTGTAATCCAGCCTCTTGTTTAAAGTGGTCGAATTCGACCACTTTAAAATCGGGATTATAAATTTGCTCCCATGTTCCTAAAAATTCTAATGTACTTCTACTTCTAATCCAGTTTTTTATTACATCAGCAGCCCTTGAGTTATCTGATTTGGCAGCCGCAATATCTGTAATACAAATATAATCATCCAAATCCGCCTCAGATATAGTAATTGGAATGTTTTGTACAGTAATAATTCTATTTTTCGCCATCGTTTTTCTGCCCCCTCTCCTTATTCATTCTTTCTGTTTTCACGTAGTACGCCAATAAACGCAGAAGATATTTAGGAACACGTTTCTTACCATGTTCCCAATCACTTACTGTCATATAGGGGATTTCAAAATACTCACAAAACTGAT
>DJNB01000132.1:8945-16635 GCA_002435545.1 Lachnoclostridium sp. UBA6475 | reverse complement strand
TCTCCTTTTCACGCTTTGCGTTAAATTCACTTTATCACGCAATGCGTGAATTGTCAAGATGTTTTTAAGTTTTTTTCTTTGCTTTTTTATACATCAAAAAGGAAGGTGTATTTCAACCTTCCTTGAATAGTGTAGTTCCAATTTATTATAAATTATTGTTTTACAAATTTTGAAAGTCAAAGTATACGTTCAAATTTATTTTTTATCCTTTCCTTCTATATTGTAAATTGCACAGCCAATGTTGATATTCTGAATATTTATAAGTTTTATAGTAACATTTTTTTCAGATGATATACCTGCTATTTGCTTCAAATAATCAAAAATCACATTTTGAATTATTGGATTCAAATAATTTTCTATTACTAAATCTAAAAAATCATTACCTATATTTGCCTTAAAAAAATACAGTAACATCATCTCAATATAAATTACGGCATATACAATTATAATTACATTTTTTATTTTTTCTTTATCAATATCTTTCCTTCTAACTTCCTCTTTTTTTATTTCGGTATTCCTATTACGTAACTTATCATAACTAAATGGTCGTGAAGATGCCCATGCACCAATTTTCTGTTGCGGTCCTATAGGTCCTATATGTACTCGAATTCTTTTTTTGTGATCAATGTTATAAAGAAATCCACGATACATACACATGAATATATTCGTCATACTCTCCGAATTATTTAAAATTTTTTGGTAAGTTTTAATTTGTTGTTTTAAATCATTTCCGGTTATTGATTTGTACACATTTGCTAATCCATCTTTAGCTTCTTCAATACTTTTATAATTTAAACCACTAAACAATACATTATTCATTACTATCATAGTTTTTACCTCCATTTATAATTTTTGTTCTAATATTATATTTTCCGCAATAAATACAACAACTTACAATTATATTCTACTCCTTTATTTTCAATTACGCAACATGACATTGTAGGACATTTTGTGACAACTTTATCTTTCTAGTATTTATCAAAAAACAATTTTTTCATTTCATAGAACACATTGTCTTTTACCATTTATATATATTGCACACCATATCACGTATTTTTTAATCATATAAACGTAATTTTTCAAGTGAACATAAATATGTGGCAAATTCTTTGTTTTTGCACTTAATTATATATTCTTTTATAAAATATATAATTAACTCTTTATCTGAGTGTTTATATCCTATTACAACCATCCTCATATTTTTCATTAAATTTATTTCTACAAGTTCAAGGAAATAAATATCTCTATACTATGTCATTACATGAATCAATAAAACTGAAAAAAACATCATATGCTTATAAAATATTTCACTATATTTGAGCATAGAAAAACAAGTAACCTACAACCTTTGTATATCACTTGTTCACTATTGATTTATTCAATTGTTGTTACATAAACATCTGCTGCAACAAACCTTTTTTCAGTTCTTCCCATGCAGCTAATGTTGCTTTCTGCTTCTCGATGACTTCATCCAATACAGCAACACATTCAACAATTTTATTCTGCTCATCTTCACATGGAATCAAACATTTAATTTCTGAAAACGCTGGAAATTTTAAATTCCATGTATCAGATGTCAGCCCTTGTGAAAACCTCTGAAACATCTGCAACATGAATGTTTGTTTAAACATAGTTTCAAAGAAATAACTATTTTTCCCATCTAAAACTGTAATAACGGTATATGCAGGACTTACAATTCCGTCATACTCCGATACACCCTCTGCACCCTGCCACATTCTCATTGTATTGTATGCTAAATCATTCTTTTTTACAATTTTGTAATTTGACTTGTTTTCAGATGCGATATTACGTTTATCGGTTTCACTTTGTTTCACAATTCCTTGTGCAATCGTTACAGATAACAGTGATTCTCCACCTTTTGAACGTTCCGTTCTCTCTGTAAACACTTTTCCCAACTTCTTTTCTTCCCAATCAGGAAAATCACTTCCATCATCTGCTTTGAATCTTACTTCCTGACTGAACAGCTTCTGCATCACACCTTTTTTACGTTCTTCCCATGCAGATACAGTTTCCTTTTGTTTCTCAATCACTGTATCAATTGTTGATAAGAACTCTGCAATTTTCTGTTGTTCAGGGAGTGATACTACAGGAATATTAGTGTCACGAATTTGTGCAAGACTTAATTGTGGCATAGACAATCCTGTTTTTATTTTTTTATATGTACGTTGCACCTTATCTGAACATAAATACATATATACAAAATACGGAAAAGCGTCTTTTACAATTCTCACCCTAGCTAAATGCTGATTAATATTTGCCTTTTTCACTTCACTTGGTATCAATCCTACTTTTCCTATATCACCTGTAATAGCAATTACAATATCTCCACCTGTGACTTCTGAGCGTTGTAAAAATTTATTAGCTTCTTCAGCGATAAAAGAATAATCACCATATACAAAAACATTATTTTTTATGCAATCATTTCTGAAAAAATATACACCATTTGGTTGCCAGTCAAATCCATAAGTTGTAGGTGTAGCCCCTTTAGTAATAAATGCTGATATGTCCTCCAACTTTGTGAAATCATTCCATTCTGGATAATCACTTCCATCATCCGCTTTGAATCTTAACTTAGGTACAGCCATCCAATCACCTCTTTCCAAGGTTCAATCCACAAATCTGTTCTGCAAGTTTCTCAGATAAATCCGATTCATCATGCCAACTGATTGTCTGAACCTGTTTAATATCAAAATGTATATTCGCAAAATCACTATCCTTACAGGTGAAAATAACTGTCTTTCCTAATGCTTTTGCATAGCCAGCTTCATAATACACACCAAGATTCTGTGTTGTTAAATCAGCCACAAGAAACTTGCAATTATGGATATGTTCAAGCATGACATTATAAATGTTCTCGCTATGGAAATCCTTATCCAAGAAATACGGTTCATTTCCTGTACTTGTCAATGCCGTACGGATTCCATCTCTAATCACTGCCACACAATCACATTTCTGTTCATTCATAGGCATTGATACAAACACCTGTCCTGCTGCATCATCTGTAAAATCTACAGCAGGTGCATCCACGTGTTTCTTACAAATATTTGCAATGACTTTCAACTGGTCATCCGTAGCATTTGTAATCATGAAATTATGCAATTTTTCAAGATTATCTGCATGGACACTAGAAGATGCACCGATAAATTTCCCTGACGGAATATTAAACCATGCAAGCACATCTTCAATCACACCATGTTTCCCCCATGTATAATACTTATCGTCTGATTCGGCATATTTAGCAAATTCATTGAAAATCATTTCAGCGTTCATTTTCATTCACCTACCTTTACAGCCCAAGCTGTCTCATAAAACTTTCAGCCTTATCAATCGCAATCTTTGTTTCAGAATCCAGTGTCTTAATCTGAACTTTTACCGCATCCAAATCTACCGGTTCTTCTTCCTCGAATGTATCAACATATCTGGGAATATTGAGATTGTAGCCATTTTCAATAATTTCACTCATATCTGCTACATGGGCAAACTTATCTACGTCTACACGCTTTGCATACGCATCTACAATCTTATCAATATGCTCCTGTTCCAAGACATTCTGATTCTTTCCGGCTTTGAACTCTTTCGATGCATCAATGAACAGAATATTCCCTGAATTACCATTTCTCTTGCTTTTCAGCACCAATACACACACAGGGATACCTGTTCCATGAAACAGATTTGCAGGCAATCCGATAACTGCATCCAGCCTATTCAAATCTTTGATGATATATTTTCTAATTGCTTCTTCTGCACCACCACGGAACAATACGCCGTGTGGTAACAGCACAGCTACACGACCATCAGAATCATCCATGTGGTAAATCATGTGTTCTACAAAGGCAAGGTCTGCCTGTCCTTTAGGTGCAAGTTTTCCAACTCCGCTATATCTTGGATCATCCTCAAACTTCTTATCAGCTGACCACTTCAAACTATACGGTGGATTGCAAACCTGTATAGTGAGTTTCAAATCATCACCATATTTGTCGTCTTTCAGAGTATCCCCTTTATAAATATCAAAATTCTGCCAATCCACACCATGCATAATCATGTTCATACGGCTCAAGTTGTATGTTGTCGCATTCAGCTCCTGTCCATAAAAATGACCAACCTTATGTGTAGTCAAGTGTTTCTGAACTTCCAGCAGCATGGATGCAGAACCACAGGTACAGTCACCGACGGTCTTGGCTTCATCCAACCCAAGCGCTGCAAGTGTAGCACAAAGTCTACTTGGTCCAGCAGGTGTAAAAAACTCTCCCCCTTTTTTTCCAGCATCTGACGCAAACAATCCAATCAGAATCATGTATGCTGTGCCAAGTACATCAAACTGAGAATCCTGTAAATCAAAATCAATATCTGAAACTTTAACCATGACACGTCCAATCATTTCTGTACGGTCTGCCACAGTTTCACCAAGACGCGAATCCTGTAAACGCATATCATTGAACAATCCGTCAAATGCTTTGTTGGATTCATGCCCCATTGTAGAACCTACGAGGTCACTAATTGCTTTTTCAAAATCTTCTACACTGAACTTATCAGCATCATTCTCAAATTTTGTAATCTTACGAATCAGATTGCGGAACAGATTTTCCGGCTTGATGACATATCCCAGTTTGGATAAAGACCAGTCTTCTACAACAGGTCTGTAATCATCATCCGCAAATGCTTCTTCGTATGTTACACCGTCATTTTCAAGGATTTCTGCCATGTACATCTCTGTACGTTCCGACAGATAACGATAGAAAATTACTCCAAGAATATAATTTTTAAACTCACTGGCATCCATCTGTCCTCTCAGGTCATTTGCTATCGCCCAAAGTTTTTGAGAAAGTTCATTTGCCTGTGCCTGATATGTATTTGTATCTGCCATAATTATTCTCCTTCAGCTTTATATTTATTATAGGTATCTTCGACAAATACCTTCACTGATTTTGTCAGTTTTGTGATTTTCAATATCCCCAGTTTGTACGCGGTTAACCTCTTTCGAATACTATCATCCGAAATTGTTCCATGGAACACATATTCATTAAACAAGTCTGATACGGTTTTATAATCAATCTTGTTAACAAATGCAAATTCTTCGATATCTGCCGTCATCCGCTCTCGTTCAAACTGAGTGAACGCTTCCATTACGTCCATATCCTCTGGCAGTTCATAAAACCTAGTCAAAATAAACTGTCTCATAACCTCTTTCTTTAAGCGCAAAGCTTCATTATCTGAACGCTCTATTTCACGCAAAATCAGATCAACATCCTGCTGTTTTTCTTCCTCTGTCTTATCGTGAGTATTCGCATTTTTCAGAAGATTCAGGATATATACGACATTGATACGGTCAGTGCGAACAAGTTCAATATCAAAATCCACATCAATCGGAACAGGTACTTTCGGATTTGGATTGTGCGTTTGATCTTTATAATACAGATACCAGCTCTTGAATCCTTCGTATTCATTTTCATCCATCACTTTAGCAAGATCATCCCAGTTAAATGTAGAAAATGTTTTCAAAGTAGCAAGGGTCTTTGCCATTGAACGGAACGCAATGATAAACATACGAATTTCATCTTCTGACTTGAGCTGACCAGCTGCATCCACATCTGCTGTAATTTTCCTCAATACAGCCACCTGATTTGTCCATTGCTTCAAATAATACTCATAATTTTCAAGCAGATACTCATTCGGATCTCCATCCCCAGAGAATAACGTCAAAGCATCATCCTGCCACTTCTTAATATTTCTATATGTTACAATTTGTCCAAACTGCTTTGTCACTTTATCTACACGATTTGTACGACTATAAGCCTGTACTAATGAGTGCCAGATAAGATTCTTGTCCAGATACAGCGTATTCAATGGCTTTGCATCGAATCCGGTCAGGAACATATTCACTACCAAGAGAATATCAACCTGCGGTAACTCCTTCTGTTTCAATCTCTTTGCAATATCTTTTCTGTATGTATCAAATGTATCGATCGTAAATACTGTATTGTATAAAGTATTGTAATCCTGCACACAGCGGTCAAGAAGTTCCTGTGAATGTTCATCCGCACCATCATCCATATCTTCATTTGCCTGATAGGAAAAGATTGCAGCCACTTTCAGCTTCTTATCATCTGGTACTGCATCATTCAGCTTCTTGAACTCATCATAATACTTTCCAAGAGTCTGAATCTTATCCACTGCGAACAGTGCTGTATAAATATCCTTGCCCTGTGGATGTACATGCTGTTCATGATGTTCAAAAATATGCTTTGCAATGTCAGCAACACGCTGATCGTTATGATACAGAGGTTCCATGTCAATTTCATGACGCTTGCAGTATTCCTGATCATCCAGTTGTTCCGGGTCAATACCCTTTACAGCAAGATTCCTTGCAAATATGGTACGCTGATACTCTACTGAGAATCTAAGCACGTTACCATCTGCAATCGCATCTTTAATCATGTATTTATGCAAGCATGAATCCAGCTTACCTCCTGCATGGAATATATCCGCTGTGGTACGACCATCCGTACCCTTATTTTTCTCAAAAATCGGTGTTCCAGTGAATCCGATATAATTTGCTCTTTCAAAATGCTTTTCAATCTGTCCGTGCATTTTCCCGAACTGGGAACGATGACACTCATCAATGATAAATACAACCTTCTTATCCTTGTACACGTCCATAACACCTGCATATTTCGGATTTTTGACGGCATTTGCCATCTTCTGAATCGTTGTAACAATCATCTTTTTCTCAGATAATTTCAGCATATTGATAAGTACAGCGGTGCTGTCCGTATTGTCTACACAATCTTTTTCAAAACTGTTGTATTCATCAACGGTCTGGTCATCAAGGTCTTTTCTGTCAATCAGGAATACGACCAAATCTACCATTGATTCATCACGCAAAAGCTGTGCCAGCTTGAATGATGTCAGCGTCTTTCCTGAACCTGTACAGGCAAATACATAGCCATCCTGATTTACTTCCAGTACACGCTTCTTTGCAGCCTTTACAGCATAAATCTGGTATGGTCTCATGACCATCAATACAGGCTCCGTGGTCTTAATGACCATATATTTGTCCATCATCTCTGTAATCGCTGATTTGCGGAAAAATTCACCTGTGAATGTGTTCAAGTCATTGATACGTGTATTCTTTTCATCTGTCCAGAAGAATACAAGAGATTTCAGGATTGGATTATACTGACCATCCATCATCTCATTTTCATTACAGAAATACTTCGTCTGTACAGAATTGCTGACTACAAACAGCTGCAAATATCTGAAAATCCCCTTGAAAGAAAACTTTCTGTATCTGTTAATCTGATTGATTGCTTCGTTGATTTCCACGCCGGGGCGTTTCAATTCAATCTGTACAAGCGGTAAACCGTTGATAAGGACGGTCACATCATAACGATTTTTATACACTACATCGTCTTTATGTGCCTTGTCCATTGTGACCTGATGTGTAACCTGATAAATATTTCTATCGGTATCCCCCGAAAAGAAATCAATATAAACGGACTCTCCATTATCCAACTGTAGCACATATTTATCTCTTAATATCTTTGCTGATTCATACACGGAATGATTATCTACATGAATCATAATACGATTAAATTCCGCATTGGAAAATGATACTGCATGTCCTTTTTCTTCCAATTTCTTTGCATTGAACTTTGCAAGTTGTTCACGA
>DJNB01000132.1:0-8915 GCA_002435545.1 Lachnoclostridium sp. UBA6475 | reverse complement strand
AAAATTAGTGATCACATCCTCATAATTATCTAATTTTATGAACTGGTATCCGATACCTTCCAAACGCTCAATAAAAATATTTTCAACTTCATATTCAGAGACATGTGCCATATTCTGGTTTACCCCTTTCTTAAGAATATCCAAATAATTCTCTTTATAATACCTAAAAACAGTATAGCTGTTTCAGAATGGACTTTCAAGTAAAACATACAAAAAGATGTTATTACTATATATCCCTTTCCGCCTTCTGCTCCAGCTGGAGATAACCTAATGTCCACTAAGCTTAAAAATCTCAATGCGCTTTAATGATGGTCGTGCACCATATTTTTCAATTAACTATCCATTTCCCCATTATTTTCCACCCTTCTTCATCCCCAGCACACACCAACGCACTACCGGCACACGCCTAATAATTTCATATAATAATACCGCACCCACAAAAGCACTGATTCCCACAATTACATATACGACTGCCGCCTGAAGTCCGGGAGCAAATTCTTTCAGATAATAGGCGCTCACCGCAAGCGGCAGATAATGGAACACGTAGATTCCCCATGACTTTTTTACCATCCATTTTGACGCTTCGCTTTCTCTATTACCATATTTTGCCATAAATGCAAGAATGGCAAGGATAGCAGCCCAACAGTACACACACGCTGGAACATTATTCAATACCGGTTCGACAGCGTAATTTTCGCCAAAATAAGTTACGGTATAAAATACTCCCAGCGCAATCGCAGCGATCATTAAAATCTGCCACCATCTGCTCAGCCGCTCGATCACTTCATCATGCGAAAAAATAAAATATCCCACAAAATAACAAAATCCATAAATGCCAAAGCGGTAAACAGTTATCATTGGCGTATTGAGAACCTGCGCCGCTCCATATACAAAAATTGTAAATACAAGCAGCAACCATACCGGTGTTTTTGCGCCAAGTTTCCAGATCCGGTCTTTCTCTATTTTTCTTACCAAAAGCAATAGCATCGAGAGGATCCAGAGCACCTGTATGTACCATAATACGCCAATTCCGGATATTGCCATTATGATATACAATACCGGGTCCGGAATCTCTCCGAGCGTATTAAATGCGCCTCCGATTTTCATATTATAATAGCCAAGAATCCATTGAAATACAAAGAGTCCGATGGTCGAAGGAACCAGCAGTTTACGTGTTTTATCCCGCAAATATTCTTTCGTATTATGCCGTTCCAGATAGAATCTCACCGTCATGCCGGATACGGTAAACAGCAATGCCATAAACCACGGATACACCAGATACTGAAAACCATCTTGTAACTGATGTTCCCGGAATGCTCCGATCACACCATATGGCTGAACTCCGTTAAACATATAGATTACATGATAAATTACAACAATGCACACCGTAATCCAACGGATATTATCAAGATATATTTTTCTTGTCGTATTTGTATTATTCATATCATTTTCTCCTTTGAATTTATTAAATTATTTACCTTATAAAGCCATTTCCCACTCCGTCTGTCCAGCCTTTTGAACCGTCAGGCAATGTCACTAACACGTTTGCCGTGCTTGCATCTCCATTTAACACGGGATAATATTTTCCTGTTTTCTCATCAAATTTGGAAACATAATCTGACGAATGTTTATTAACGTCTTTAAAATAGATAATCATAAAAAATATCATAATACACACAAAGACAGCTAAGCCTATTAGAACATATCTCATTTCGTCTTCACTCTCCTTCCCAGATAGCGAAACACCTGGCTTTTGTATTCCAGATATTCTTCACCAAACTCCTGCGCCAGATATCGTTCTTCCTGCAAAATCTGCAAATGCAGCATCGACATTGCGAAAACAGAGCAGACCACCGTCAACGGATTACAATACATAAAAAGTACGCCTGTGTATTGCAGATCAAATCCCAGAAATGCCGGATTTCGGCTGTATTGATAAATCCCACGCGTCACCAGTCTGGTTTTATCTTTTTCCGGTATCCCCGCCCGCCAGCTGTCTTTCATACAAAGAATGGAAATCAAGAAGATTATATTTCCCAGCATTGCAATAAGAAATCCGGTGAAACGCGCATTTGCAGGCATATAATTCCAGCCGGATATAATAGAAATAACTTGAACAATAGGGACACTAAGAGTTGCAATCCCCATAGCTACTTCTACTGTGTGAATGGATTTCTCTTTCCTTCGTCCTATTTGTCTGGTTTGTATTCCACGCCGTTTTTGAGCCAGCTGTTTTGTAAAATAAATACCGTAAAATACGATCAAAACTACGACCGCTAGCAGCCAATACGGCAGGCTTGTTTCCAAAGAATTTTTCATAAAATACCTGTCCTTTCATTTTCTTTGGAGTCTTCTGCTCCATTGTGTATTTATCGTTCTATTTCACTGCAATAATTACCGAAAATTTGTAATACGAATATACGCACTTGACCTCCGAAAAAGAACATTGCCGCAGCATCGACATTTCTTCTTCCACTGAGCATTCCCGATCCAGCTTTCTTCGTTCTTTCCAGAGTTTGATATCATTGGATGTTAATTCACTTTGAACTAACTGGTTCTCCCAATAGGAGTCAAACCACTTGTTCATCATCGGACTTCCCGCTGCCGATATGATCGTGTCAAATTTGTCATCCGGCAATTGTTTTGTATAATCAAGAATCCGGTGATAAACATTTTCCAATCCGGCAAAACGTTTTCGGGAAATATCGAGCATTTCATCTGCAATATCCACCAAAACATATTCCGCCGTTTTACATTCCTGAAACCAGTAATACGTCAACAGTCCCGTCCCTGCACCTAGATCAAGCACACATTGAGGTGTATTTATATTTGCTAATATAAATTTCGTTGTCTGCTCATAATAATCATCAAAACAGGGAATAAATTTTCTTCTATTTTCATCGTATTCTTTTGCAATGAAATTAAATTGTTTTTCAATATCATTCATAACTTTTCCTCAACTTATCTTAGCCTTTAAATCAATGGTCAGCACTCTGTATCTCTGCCCCATGCCGACAGATCAGCGACACAATAATAAACGTTATTCCAAGCCCTATTGAGCTGGAATTGTCAAGCCGAAACGGGGCAATATCCTGCATCATCTGCTTCATTACCGCATAGACAATCTCTGCTGCAATTTGTGTACCAATAGGAATACAAATCGTCAGAATACCCAGACGTTTCAGTTCCCTAGCCACGCTGAGATTGAACGGTGTACCAGCAGCAAGTTCATGTTTAAAATAGCACTCTGCAAATTTGGCAAGTACAGCCTCTCCGGCGCACAGAATTAAACCAACCGCTATCGCTGCATATATCATGCCTGCGGTAGTTTCTGCTTCTGTATTTATAATGCCTTTCAGCGTCACTCCGCCAAGTTTAAGCGCCGTGACACCAAGTCCCATGCTGACAATGCCAACAATGCAAAGGCAAAAACCGACAATGCAACAGATAAACATTATCTTGCTCAAAATTTCCCCTGCTTTTGATAATTTCTGAATGGTTTTTAATGTTTTCATTTTACGTTCTCCTTTCGTTCTTCTTACATTACAATCGCGCGGCCGGTTTCTATATAATATCCCTCCTGAATTGCCGAAAATGTGGCAACGAAACATACGACCACCGCACTGTATTTCAGTTCAATGATAGTAAGTGTCAGCGGAAATAGAAATAGCAAAAATCCGGTAACTTTATTCATGACCGAATGTACAGATACCAGTTTTTTACATTGAAGAAATCCCAATATTAAATTGACTGCTTTGATAACAACAATAACCGCAATCCATAACCATAGCCACCTCGGGATCGGAAGCCGTGGCAATAATTTACAAAGGGTTACCGCCGCAAACAGAAAGTCAGCAGCCGTATCCAATCTGGCTCCGAATCGGCTGTTGCCGTTTGTTTTTCGCGCAACAGCACCATCCATCATGTCACTCAGTCCGCAAATAAGGTATACACCATAAAACGTGACCGTAAACACAGGAACAAACGCCATTAGAATACTTCCAAAAATCCGGATTCCTGTAATAAAATTTGCGATATTCTTTTCTATTTTCCTGACCACTTAACTTCCTCTTTCAAAATCCCTCATTTTTACTTACTGACTAATGATTGAAATACCGCATCCCGATCGTAGTTTCCTGCCGCAAATCCGGGAATCTCCTTAATGGATTTGCAAATACTGATACTGAATCCTGTCAAAATCTCTCCTATTTGCTGATTCGAGTAAGGGCAGTCTCCCGTCACGATCAAGGTTGCGAGACTATGTACGACAAACCACAGATCGCGGAAATAAAGGTCTGCTTCTTCCGCAGTAATGTGGTAAATACGGATCAATGTCGGGCGGACAAGTTCCTGCAAATGCTGCATTGACCTCACCGCACTGTATTCATTTTCCTGTGTCTGACTCAAAAACAGTAAGCGATACAGTTCCGGCTCTTGCCGCGCAAACCGTATATACTGCATTCCCACACCTAAAAAAGGGATCTTCTCTTTCAGACCCAGTTCTGCGTACCCTTCATACACACTCACTGCGGCTGCATAAACTTCCCTCTTCACTTCATCCATAGATCCAAAAGCTGTGAAAACCGGCTGCGTTGAGATGCCAAGTTCATCTGCCATCGTCTTTGCCGTCAAGCCGTCGATTCCTCTGTCGCGCGCAACCCGCACCGCAGCTTTTACCATTTGCTCTTTTGTAAACTTATTTTTCGGGGCCATAATACACACCTGTTGTAACCATTCAACTCATCTATCGTTCAAAGCGCAGCTGAATCGTTAGCAGCCTTTCATGTAATATTCAATATATATCGTGTGATATATATTGTGCATTATATATTATTTTTATATCTTTGTCAATAAGGGATTAAATGAACAGAATTAAAATAAAAGAGCTCCAATCTTTAAAAGTTTATTTTTCTATCAAATCCTCCATCGCGCAGCCAAGCGTTTTGGAAAGACGATATACTGTATCCACGCTTGCTTTATTTATATCTTTATTGCGTTGCTCGTACATCTGAATGGAACGAAGGCTGACATTGGATTTCTGTGCAAGTTCCGCTTGTGTACAGCCGTATACAGCACGAAGCCGCTTCAAGTTTGTATCCGGAAAATACTCCTTAATTCGAGCATTTACAATATCCGCAAACTTGGAAATATCTGCCTCGTGAAGCGTATAGTACATTTGCTGAAGATCCTCAAATGAGAAAACTTTAAAAATTTCACTGTATTTTCTTGTCGAACGCCATTGATAATAGGCGACTGCCCAGCCAACCCAGTATTCTTTTGATCGTCCGAAATGTTCCTCTGGTTCGTCAGTTATTTCTTTTCTCGTTGTTTCAAAAATGATCTCACGCACAATTTCTATTCCGCTTTTTCCTGCAAGATAGGTCGGCTCGCCATTTTCCATTTTCTTACTTATAGTACTTGCCAAAAAGAGTTTTACAAAATTACTGCCCTCAATGCCACAAGTATTTACGGCATAATCAAAAGCATCCCCCAATGCCGATTGTGCCTTATTTAGATATATTTCTTGGTATGCGTGGGTCATCATTTGTGATACCTCCTCTGATAATATCCTGGATATACAAGCCATCGCTCTCTTCCTCAAGCATTTCAAGATAATGCTGGTTCGCTTCGTCATCTCTTGCCTTACGAAGCACGTAGAATTCTTCCTTTTCAGCAACATCAAAGCCCTCAAACTGAATGCGTGAGAATGCAAACTTGGATTTCAAGACGACCTGTTCGCCAAGTTTACCAAGACGCATCGCTCTTGCAAGCTGCTCCACGGAAATTCCGTTATTCAAAAAGGATTCAGCATAATCAAAATAGGAATCGTCTGCACGATAACCCGTTATCAAATCGTAGGCATTTGTATTAATACCAAAGTTATCAATCAAGTACCTCTTGGCTCTATGCGCGACAGGTGTTTTTATCGAAAACAAACGATGCTCGACCAAAACCGCGATCCAATTCAAAATCGTATAATCCGAACTGTTCAAGTTTAGTATGTTCAGATATTCGGTGTCCAATGTATATCGGTTTGAAAGTCCATCTCTAAGAGAGGAAACTGCCCATTCTTTTGCAAGTGCCTCGCTCTCGGTGCAGTAAAACCCCAATCCGAAATCGTTATTCTTCTTTCCTTCACCAAAGACAGGAGTTTCCACAATTTTTTCCGACCCATGAAACAAAGTAATTTTTTTATCCATTCGCAACACCTCCAAACCTGCTTGCAGTTATTGTATCACCGTGGTGATAGTTTGTCAATTCGTGTCTGCAATTATATTGCGAAAACCATCACCACAGTGATAGTTCGATTATTTTCCCATCCTGCCTATTTTGCAGTTTTCACAATGATATAAATATTATCAGGAAGCAATGTTCCGTTCTCCCATACATCTTCAAAATCTCCCGTCGTCAGAACCCTATTGTATTGTGTATCCGATGCATTGGCATTTTCTGCAAGGGAGTCCACTAAATAGATGTATTGCTCGTCATAGCCAACGACGACAGCGTAGTGTGTATCTCCCGGAATGCGGATAAAAACGATAATCGGATGTCCCTCTGCCAACCGCTGCTTCAATATGTCAATGTTTCCGTGATAGGCTTTTGCCTGATACCCATGCTGCTCAAAAACATCTGTGATACTTTTTGCCGAAACGAAACCAAATGGCCGTTTCAATTCCGGAAACAGTTCTTCACCATCCGCCGCCTCCCCAAAGTGCCGCAGAAGGTAGGCTGCAGCATAGGCCGCACATTTTCCATCTGTCTGGTAGTCAATACGGTTTCCTACACTTTCGCAAAAGAACTCCGGCGGATAATTATAGGATTCCACCTCGTCCTTCGGCGGGCTTATGGATACAAGAAAACTTATCGCCGCAGCAATGCACAGAATGACTGCAAGCATTGCGACGATCAGACATTTTTTCCACAATTTTTGCCTAACTCGCGGCATTTGCACAGCATTTCCGCTTTCATCCTCAGTTGGCAAAGCATTCTTGTTTAATTTATAAATGCGCTCAACCATCTCTTGATATCACTCCTAGTTATTTTGTATACATTCATGTCGCTCCGCTTCAAGAATAGATTTGTTCAGAACTGAGGTGCTCCCCTTTTTGTCTACCCACCCCAAAATCAACACCTGGATCTAAAGCAGCCTCTATACCGTTCGCAAAACACAAAATTTCCGAAAATCTGTATTTTACACTTCATGCACTCAAAAAATCCTATATTTCAAGCATCTGCTCGCTGATATATCACTTCTGCTTGACCAGAACACTGATTCTATCAATTAGTTCTTTCCAATAGTTTCCTCCCCCATTCCCCTTCAATCGCTCATCATCCAATGTAAATCCTTTAATCATATATTCATATATTCTTTTAGTCGCTGTGTTGCCCACTGTCTGAACCTCGTGGCAACTACTGATTTTATACGATATCCGAGCGATATAATCATATCGAGATTATAATACGTAACATTATAATTTTTTCCATCATCTGCAGTTGTTCGGAATTTCCGAACAACTGCATCTTTATAGAGTTCACCCTCTTCAAATATATGCTTAATGTGTTCACTAATATTTGATTTGCTACATTGGTATAATTCTGTAAGTTGCTGCTGTGTCAACCATACTATATCATCTTCTTCTAATTAGCACGAGACAGGAAATCGAAGATGTTTACACAAAAAACTTGACACAATCTCATAAAAAAACGCCCAAATCAGCAGTATTGAAGCAAAAATCAATGTAACAATATACAATGCTTTCCTTCTGTTATTTCGGATCCATTTATATTTCTTTCCTAGGAAATATAAGGGAATTGACAAAACCATTTCTAAAATCATTATAGAAACTATACTTTGAATTCCAAACCAAAAATTTTTTGCAGACCAACTCTTTTCGAAGAGACATATCATAATTCCTGCAATCGCAGTATAGATTATTACATTTAAGATTATTCTTGAATATGATTGATATGGATTTCCATCTCTGTCTGTACAACTAAGGTAGCTTGTGAAAACACCTCTCTCAATCTCAATAATATCCTTTGTAATATCGATAAATCTATTACCCTGGTTCTCTTCTTCCTCAATTGTATGCCAATATGCATTCACATCCATTGAATCTATCTGTACAATGTCTTCTTTCATTTTCTGACTAAGTTTTATTGCACCTTTTAGTTCGTCCATTTGCTTTTGAAGATTCTCAATATTTGCATCAAGAGCCTTATTCATAGATTGTATTCCATCAAACAAATCACTAATTTCTTCTACAGTCATGCCAATTTTTCGGAGAATAATGATCTTTTTAAGTGTCTCGACATCTTCATCAGTATAATCTCTATAGCCATTTTCCCCTCTGGCTGGAGCGATAAGTCCTTGCTTTTCATAAAATCTTATGGTTGCTCTTGGAACTTCTAAAAGTTGTTCCACTTCTTTTATTGTCATCTTAGTGACTTCCTTTTGATTTATAAGGCTACTTTAATCTATAAACCAACTTTACAGTCAATATCTTTTTTATATTTTTCGCAGTTTTTAGAGTATAAAGCCACTATACAGTTCACTGGTATTGGATAATGTAATCTACATTTTAACCAACTTAAAACACAGACACATTCCTACCAAAACAACCCCAAAACTCGCTTAGTTAGTGGTTCTCTTATTAAGTAGGCAAACCGTCTCATCTGTACTTTCGTTGTCCCAATCCACGCCTAATACATTTCTGCCATTCATATATATCGGAAATTTAAACCGGAGACCCCTTAATATCCTGCCATCCTTTTGCTCTTCCTCATAGATAAACACATCAGACAGGACATTTGATAATTCCGGATAAAATATGCTCATGTGTATATATAGCATTTCTGCTGTTTTTTTCATAGCTATTCATCTCCTGTGTCTAAAAATCTGTCTATTTCAGTTG
>DJNB01000162.1:23911-24459 GCA_002435545.1 Lachnoclostridium sp. UBA6475 | reverse complement strand
GAATACAAAGAAATTATGTCCAATCAGTTCCATCTGTACACAGGCTTCTTCCGGATCCATCGGTTTCATCGCAAATTTCTTGGAACGGATGATCTGGATATCTTCCTCTTCATAATCATCTGCCTCAATAAATGACTGGCTCAGGTGTGCAGCATTCTGCTCTTTGTCGATCAATTTATTTTTATACTTGCGAAGCTGTCTCTCGATCACTTCTTCTACCAGATCGATGGATACGTACATATCCGAACTAACTTCTTCTGCACGAATGATACTTCCCTTCATCGGAATCGTAATCTCAATTTTCTGACGATTTTTCTCGGTACTCAACGTAACATGTACTTCTGTCGTATCGGTAAAGTATCTTTCGAGTTTGCCGATCTTTTCTTCAATGGCAGAACGTAAGCCCTCCGTTATATCTAAATTTTTTCCACTAATTACTAAATTCATGATAATCAGCTCCTTTGCCCAAAATATTCGGGATTGTCAGGCTTTTTTAATAATACCTGTCCCATGACTATATTATACAACAAAATGCACAAATGAGCAAC
>DJNB01000162.1:0-23796 GCA_002435545.1 Lachnoclostridium sp. UBA6475 | reverse complement strand
TGTGGATAATGTGGATAACTTTGTGTATAACTCAAAATATTCGTAATTTCGCTTGTTCTTTTGTGGATAACTTTGTGTACGATTCTTCTGAAAATTACTCTACATTTGTCGTCGTACCTTTGTTCTATTTGGAGTTGTCACACATTTCAAACCGTCCGCTGGCACCGCATGGCAAAACCAGTCCGTTGCTGCTTACCGGAAGCCCGATCTCATCCGCTGTCACTTTTCCCCCATACGGTTTTCCTACCGCAAGTTCGAGCATATACGACAATACCGCCGGCTGCAGACCGGTTGTATAGGAATTGATCAAAAAGAACAGGGGATCTTTGGACAAAATCTTCGTGCAGAGGTTGACAAGCGGAAAAATTTTTTCCTCGATCTTCCAGACTTCCCCTTTTGGCCCTCTTCCGTAAGATGGCGGATCCATGATGATGCCGTCATAATGGTTGCCGCGGCGGATCTCCCGCTCAACAAATTTTACGCAGTCGTCCACAAGGTAGCGGATCGGTGCGTCCGCCAGTCCGGATGCCGCTGCATTTTCTTTCGCCCAGGTCACCATCCCTTTGGACGCATCGACATGAGTAACGGCTGCCCCCGCCTTGGCACAGGCCACGGTCGCTCCGCCGGTATACGCAAAGAGATTCAGCACTTTTACCGGCCGTCCGGCACGACGGATCAGCCCCGATGCCCAGTCCCAGTTGACTGCCTGCTCCGGGAAAAGGCCTGTATGCTTAAAGCTAAATGGTTTCAAATGAAAGGTCAGATCCCGGTAATGGATGTCCCACTGCTTTGGCAGATCAAAAAACTGCCATTCTCCGCCTCCCTTATTGCTCCTGTGGTAATGTGCATTTTTCTTTCTCCACTGTGGGGCATCGTGCGGTGTGTCCCAGATCACCTGGGGATCCGGGCGAACCAGGATATAGTCTCCCCAGCGCTCTAATTTTTCTCCATTGGAAGTGTCAATGACTTCATATTCTTTCCATCCATCTGCTAACCACATAGTGTACTCCTTTCAGTATGCTGCTTCGTTGGTTTTGTGTCTCTTTGATTTAATAATTACGGCTTGGCAAGCGCTCGCGGCGCTTGACGGGCTTGTGCTACAAAAAAAGCGATTGAATACACATTCAATCGCTTTACGTGGGTTAGAGGATTCGAACCCCCGACCTTTTGGTCCGTAGCCAAACGCTCTATCCAGCTGAGCTAAACCCACATTTATCTTGCGCATCTCTCAACACGCAAGAATTATTCTAGCATATGGCTATCTAATTGTCAACACTTTTTTGATATTTTTTTCCGCAAATCTTTTCCCGCATTTTCAATAATAATTTTTTCTCCAGACGGCTGACCTGCACCTGACTGATTCCAAGCCGTCCCGCTACCTCATTCTGTGTTTTGCCATCATAATAGCGCAGCCGTATCAATTCTCTTTCTGTCTGCTGTAATTGTTCCAACAGGTCTTCCACGATAAGCCGGTTCATCACTTCTTCCTGCCAGTCCCTTTTTTCCGGGATTTTTTCTTCCAATAATAGTTCTTTGCCATCCTGAAAGCTGATCGTCTTATGAAGAGACTCCACTTCTGCCGTGGCTTCCAGAGCCAGCACAATTTCCTCAACCGATAATTCTACGGCCGCGGAAAGTTCATCCATGGAGGGTTCCCGCTGCAGTTTTTGAGAAAGTTCTGCCGCCACCCGCCGGATACGCCAGCTGTTTTCTTTGATGCTGCGGCTGACTCTTACCATACCGTCATCCCGCAGAAAACGCTTGATCTCCCCGGTAATAAGCGGTACTGCGTATGTCGAAAAACGGACCTCAAACCGCAGATCAAATTTATCCACTGCTTTGATGAGGCCAATTGCCCCAATCTGGCTGAGTTCTTCCGTATCATACCCTCTTCCCGCAAAACGCTTTACGATGCTGTACACGAGTCCCATATTTTCCTCTATTACCTGTGTCCTTGCCAATTTATCCCCGGAACGTGCTCGTTTGATAAGTTCTAAGGTATCCATCTTCACCTCCACCTCTTTTTTGGCAATCAGGAAATATGTATCGCACTATAAAGCGTCTTTTTCATGCGGATCACAGTCCCTTTTCCCAGCTCTGACTGTACATCAAGTTCATCCATAAAAGCTTCCATAAAGGCAAATCCCATCCCGGACCGGTCTAATTCCGGTTTCGTTGTATACATCGGTTCCATTGCCTTTTCCAGATTTTCAATCCCGGCTCCCTGATCGGATATTTCGATCGTTATGACATTATCTTCCACCTTGGCATACATATGTACCATTCCGGGACTCTTTTCATAGCCATGTATAATGGCATTGGTCACAGCCTCCGAAACCGCCGTCTTAATATCCGCCAATTCTTCAAGTGTAGGATCAAGTCTTGCCACAAAAGCACTGATTACCGTTCTTGCCAGGCTTTCATTTTCCGAGTTGCTTGAAAATTCCATTCTCATTTCATTCTTTACACTCATTTTCCGTTCTATATCCTCCCTCATCAGACTTTTTGAATGATCTTATACAGACCAGACATCGAAAATATACGGTCGATCCCTTTTCCCACTCCGGTAACATATACATTACCTCCAAGATATCCCATTTTTTTATATCGTCCCATCACCATGCCAATACCGGAACTATCCATAAATGTCATACCATCAAAATCAAATACAATATTTTTTACATTCCCCTTTTCGATCAACACATCTATTGTACGGCTGAGCTGTCCCGCCGTATGATGATCGAGTTCCTCACTGATATGTAATATTAAATTCGCACCACTGCGTTCTAGTGAAAACGTTTCCATTGAAACCCTTTCCTCCTTTCAACATAATAAAAATCGTAGTAACCACTTATTTTTCTGCTTTCTTTGGCAATAAAAAACTATGGAAATAACGATATTCGTCTGATTTCCATAGTTTTTCGTACGTTTATTGTTCCTTTTTTCGGTTGCTATTCCACGGTTACTCCCAGTTGTCTGAGACGGTTTTTCGCCTCTGCCGCCCGGCTGCTCGTCTTATCTGCAGCTATGACTTTTTCATAGTAACTTTGTGCCTTTTTATTTTTTCCTGTCTGATGATAGACTCTTCCCATAAAATACAAGGCATCCAGATTCTTTTTATCCACCGAAAGCACTTGTTTAAGAAGTTTTTCTGCCTCGTCGTATTTTCCTGAATTAAAGGCCTTTCTTCCATCTTCA
Source organism: Lachnoclostridium sp. UBA6475 (assembly GCA_002435545.1). Lineage (GTDB taxonomy): Bacteria > Bacillota > Clostridia > Lachnospirales > Lachnospiraceae > Eubacterium_F. Next base: position 20,598 of record DJNB01000162.1, on the reverse strand, counting down.
AACAGTTTCTGTGTATCTGCCGCGGTAATTTCTTTTGCCACAACAGCCAAAAGATCTTTTGCTTCCTGGGTGGAAAAATCACTCGCTTTGTAGCCATTCACCGTAGAAGCCGCAAGAAGGCGGTCGCCGTCCTGGTAATATTTTACAGCTGCCAAAAGCTGGTTGAGTTTTTCCAGTTCCTTACTCTTTTGGGTTTCTCCGTCATCAATTGTCTTTTGCAGTTTATCTGCCTTTTCCTGCAGCGCGGTTTTCTCTTTTTCCAGAGTAGAAACCTGCGCCTCTTTGACCGACAGCATTTCTTTTGCCTCGGTAATGTCTGCAGAATTGTTACCAAGTGTATTTCCTTTCATCGTCGGATAGATCAAAACCACGCTGATAATAATTCCGATGACGGCTCCTGCAATGATATTAACTGCCGGAAGCCAGTGTTTTTTTTCTTCCCGGTATGTACCCACCGGCGTGACATTGGCTGCATTGGCCTGTCTTTCACGCTCTGCCTGTCTGGCAAAGGCTTTTGGCGAATTGTCTTTTCCTTTCGGCTCACTGAAAGTATCACCAATTTCCTGCATATAGCGCAGTGTCGTGGTGTTGTTAAAATCAATCTTTCTGGCATGTTTTAACGTCTTTGCTGCCTTTACATAATCTTTTCGCTTCATATACAAAAGGGCAAGCAGTTGATACGCCCGGACAAACTTAGGATTGAGACTGACCACTTTTTTCAATTGAATGACCGCCATATCTTCATTTCCGTTTTTGGCCTCTTTTAACGCAGAATTGTACTTTTTAATCGTCTGGCTGACGGTCTGCAGCGTGCTTTGATTTTTCTGCACAACATCAATATAATGTTTTGCCCGGTTTTCCTCCGGCTGCAGATAATCACTCAAAACCCACTCGCTCAATGCTGCAACGGTCTCGCCCATTTCATTATAGACCAGGCCAAGAAGATTTCTCGCCTCTGTATTATGTTTATTAAAATTCAAACTTTTTTTCAAAACCAGGACTGCACCGGACAGATCGCGTACCTTTGCCTTTTCCAATCCGATATTGTAATATGCGTTTGACAACTTGCGTGCGTGATGCATCAGTTGAAGATCTTGTCCGCAAAAGCGGCAAACCGGTGCATCATCTGTTATTATCGTATCACATCGTGGACATTTCATCTTTTTCCTCCAACTCTTACATCGTACCTTTTGCTTCTGCTATCAGTTCTCTCATTATATCTGTCACGTCTGTCATATTATTATTGTTATTCACTACTTCACTTACCTGCTCAACGTCCAGACTCGGCTCGTATTTTTCCAATTCTTCTTCAAAATTAATCATCGTATCCGCCTCTCTTTCTTTTCTTGGTATGTTCTCTATCAAATATCATACCGACTTTCCTTTTAAATTGCAAGAGAAAAACGCGCATTTTTCAAAAAGCGGTCGTCAAGCACCGACATCATTTTGTCTTTTTTGCAAAAAAATCCCGGCCATAGCTAACTACACAGGCCGGGACATACTATGTAACATTTACGCACGCAGTTTATACTGTTCGATCAATTCCATCGCATTTTCCATCTCACTGAGAAGTTCTTCCGAAAGTGCGGAACTTTCCTGCGCGGAAGCAGTATTTTTGTCCACTACGGCAGCGATCTCTCCGGCCGAAGTAAGCATATCCTTAAGGTAGGCATCCTGCTCTTTGGTCGCCTGTGTGATCACTGAAATATGAGAAGATATTTCCTCTGAAATCTTTGTAATACCGTCCATCATATGTACCGTCTCATCCGTAAGAGACACACCGTTGTTCACCGCTGCGATACTCTTATGGATCAAATCCGTAATATTTTGTGCTGCTTCTGCACTCGAACCGGCAAGTGTTCCAATCTCTCCTGCCACAACGGCAAATCCTTTTCCATGTTCTCCGGCACGCGCCGCCTCAATCGAGGCATTCAATGCCAGAAGGTTTGTCTGTTCTGCAATGCCGCCGATCACCTCAATGATTTTGGCAATTTCATTGGACTCTTCGCGGATCAGATCCATCGCCTTGACAAGATCTTTCATCTTATCTTCGCCTTCCTGCATCTGCCGTACCGAATCTCTGGAAAGTTTTTCCACTTCATCCGCTTTGTTTGTGTTGTCGTGAACCGAATTGGAAACATTTCCAATATTATCCACAAGACTGCGGATATGATCGGACTGCTGCTGTGCGCCATCCGCCATTGACTGTGCTGACTGCGCCAGCGTATCCGCTCCATCACAAACTTCTCCAAACGATTCTTTCATCTCTTTTAATGTTTCATTTAAACTGCTCAGGATCTCTGTCATGGAATTCTCAATTTCTGAGAAATCTCCAATATACTTCTGCACTTCTTCCAGATCAATATCTTTTGCACTGATCTTTTTCAGATTCATTGAAATGTCATCAATATAACGTTTCAATTCCTGCATGGCAAAATTGGTATTTCCCATCATATTGACAAATTCATCCTGCATGTCATAGTCGATCTTGGCATCCAGATTTCCTTTTGCCAGCTCATCCATCGCATGATCCATAATATCAATTGGCTCTTTCACCCTGCGGATAACCTGATTTGCGATCTTATTTAAAAACAGATCGATACTAACAATACTGATCACCGCAATTGCCAGGATCACACCTACGATAATAGCAATTTTTGCTTCGGTTGCAATATCATATTTTGTATCTTCTTTTGCCAGCAAAATTCCTTCGTAAATACCGATCAATGCCAGCACACCCACGACGCCACTAACCGCAAAACCGATACGCAAAAACTGCATATGCATATACTTACGTATCGTAAGCTGCTTTTTCACTCGTTGTACTTGTTTTTCTGCCTTCATAAGTGACCTCCTTGCTCTCCAGTTTTTTCAAAAAACGGAAACTAAATTTGTCTTTATTATAGCACAACTGTTGAAAAAGTACAACGGTTTTAAATTATCTTTCCATCCTTGATATTTATGATTCGATCGGTCTTTTGTGCCACACCGGCATCGTGTGTTACAACAATAATCGTTTTTCCTTTTTTCTTAAGTCCACTAAAAATTTCCATAATTTCCCCTGCATTTTTTTGATCCAACGCTCCCGTCGGTTCGTCTGCAAGAATCAGTTTTGAATCTTTTACCAATGCTCTTGCGATTGCACATCTCTGTTGCTGACCTCCGGAGATTTGTGTCGGTTTCTTTTTCGCCAGATCCGCAATTCCTAATTCTTCCATTGCTTTAAATATCCGTTCCTTTTTCTCTTTTCGAGATATCCCAAGTATTCTCAATGGCATTTCTATATTTTCATACACGGTATAGTGTCTCATCAAGGCAAATTGTTGAAATATAAAACTTATATTATTTTTTCGAAAAAGTGTAAGTTGATTATTGTTTAATTCATTTACTTTTATCGCTTCCTGCCCATAGAAAGTATACTCTCCTTCTACCGGTCGGTCCATCGCCCCCAAAATATTAAGCAATGTCGATTTCCCTGACCCGGACGCTCCCATTACAGCGAGCATCTCACCTGCGTCTACTTCAATATCTATGCCATTCAGAGCCTTAACCTCTGTCGCATCTTTTCCATATATCTTTACAATATGATTCATTTTGATCAATCTGTCACCCATAACTCTACCTCATCTTTCCATATTTTAACGTATCAGATCCGCTGGTTTATTTTTTGTAATACAGATTATCGGTACAACGGATAAAGCAATTCCAAACAGTATAGTGATTAGAAATACCGGTGGATAGGTTCGATAAAACATTATTTTATATAACGCATCTTTAAAAATTAAATTGCTTCCTCCATTTCCTATCGACCAAATCAGCAAGCCACCCCCTGCCAAGGCCACAAATAATGAGCCTAGGATCTGCAAACTTGTTTTAAAAAACTGTATTAGAATCAAATCCCGGACAGAGGCTCCATTAGAATAAAAAATTCCCATATCCTCCTTATCATTGAGAACATATAAAAACTGGTTTATCCAATAGATCACTCCAATTGTCACAAACGTAACAATCGCAAAAATAATACACATATTTCTTAATGATTTGAACGGGATCAACGCAGAATACACCGAATCCTCCAGTCTGGAAACATTTATATATCCTTTGTATTTATAAAATATGTCTCCTAATAGTTCCTGCATTTTTTCAAAATCCCCCTCATAGCGAAACTGCATGGATATTATATAGGTACTGTTTTCCTTTATATAGTCATCTGTATGATACACTCTTATAATGGCGTCATCCAGGTTATTTTCCGCACTCAATTCAGATATCCTACCATTCCACACCTCTTTATTAGGAAGTTTCGAATTTTGTTCCAGTATTCCTTCGACAAAATACTGCGTACCATCTATTTCTATTATCTTGCCAAGAAGTGAATCACCCCAAGCCTTTCCCAGATATAAAACCGGATAATTACTGTGGTTTTCTGCTTCTGTTTTTTGATAATGTAAATCAAATTCATCAAATACCGATGTCGTATAATACACAATTCCCAATCTTTCTTTTTTCAATTTACCATTACGCTGAATAATATTTTCCATTTTGTCATCCAGCTTTGTGATCATTGAGGAATTGTCTTCATAATAAAAATCAATAAACTTACTTCCAAGTTTCTCTTTTATTTCCTGATAACTTTTCCAGCAATCTTCTTGATCATACTCTTTTCCTGTATATTGGCCTCCATGTTGCAGACCAATAGATATCACACCGTATTTTTCAATATCATATTTGAAAAGTTCTTTAAAATCATCTTGATTAACTTCTATAATCTTTAGCATAAACACAGCTAATATAAGCAGAGTTACCGCAACACAATTTGCTAAAAAGAACAGAAGCCATTGCCCAATTTTTTTTATCAATTCGTCAAAAGAAAACTTGACTAATTCCCGTATTTTCATCCTACCTCTCCTTTATTCCATCTGCTGATGCTGTCTTTTCTGCATAATGAATTACAAATAGAATTGCAATCAAAACAATAACACAAACGAGAAAACCACAATATGCATACGCCTCTCTAATGTAATTCCAGACTACTTTTTGAGTTCCAAAATTATACCATAAAATAATAGTTAACGTGGCGAGTGCTGCTCCTGCTATTACAGCAAGAAGATATTGTTTTGCAAATTCCCCTGCCAATCGTTGTGTAGAATAGCCATATGTTTTCATGATTGCAATATCTTTTCGTTTCCTTGAGAACCACACAACATCAAGACTGATCAAATTAATCAAGGAAAAGATTGTAAGACCAATGAATATTTTATCTGTCAGTTTTCCTAAAGTCTGATCTACACTTCTGCTTGATTCCTCGACAACCGGATCCTGAATCTGTACATCACGGTTAAGTTTTTCCAAATCCCTTTGCAGCAGTTTCCAATCCATATCCAGAAAACCTTCTGCATTGGTTCCAAACTCTATATATGTATAATCCATTGCATTTCCCAGTGCATTCACAATTTCTTCTTTAATCGCAGGATTCTGAATTGCATTTACCAGTACGATCCGATTATCATCATGAAGGGTTTTATTTTCTAGTACTCCGGCAACTTTTATATTCTGTGCATTTATACTTATTTTTCCTTTTTTTACCATGTATAGACTTTCTTCTCCAACAAATGCGTATGCATCACTATCCCCTGAATACTCATAGTATTTTTTTGTAATTCTCTCACAAACATCTTCTGCATGATTCAAATATATTTTTACCTTTTCCTGCTTGCCTGACATTCCGGTATTACAATCAATTTCCATACTTATATTCAAATTTTTTTTGCCACAAAGATTCTCTATTATTTTTTCTACTTTACTTTTTGCAGGTGTATGATCAACAAACTTATCTATTTCATACTCGCCGCCATCCTCATCTATTATCATTTCACTTTCTGCCACCTCTTCATTTCCGACTAAAACAACCTCTTTTTCCTGCCGGTAATGAAATGTCATCTCTCCCTCATCATGTACGGATAAATAAAAGACCACTCCAAAGATAAAAAATGCCAATGTCATGGCAATTGAAACAATTAATAAAGCAATAGACTTGTCGTGAATCATACATTTGTATCTCATTATGGACCCCCTCTTTATGATGGAGTTAGGAAGTATGACTTCTCCCTAACCCCATTTTATTTTGTTTTACTTAGTTTATTTTAGCTTTGATTCTTATAATTTCTGTTGAATGATCCTCAATAATTTGATAAGCATGGGTGTTGCTTTCCCAAGGCCAAATAGTACACGTTTTAGACAATTTATGCCCCTTTGTCACTTCAAAGCCATCATTTACAGTAAAATTATTCCTTTTCTTATATTGGGAATCACATGTTCCATATTCTGAAACCACAACAACTCCATCTGCATCATTTCCCAGAATAGATGCACTATATGAAGCATAATCAACTCCGTTTCCCGCTACTCCATTACAGTAAGCATGCACTTTACAATATGCATTTAGATTTACATCTTTACTTGCAGAACCCGCAAAAGCCATAGGTGCAACATAAGAAAGAGTTCCTCCTGCAACACATAGTAACGCTATGATTTTTTTAGTTTTCAAATTCATAATTCAATTTTCTCCTTATTTTTAATTAGCGTAAAATATGTGCATAAAAACTACACTATTGTTAGTATAATGGATCAGGAAAAATTTGTCAATACATTTGTTAATTTTTTCCAGTTTTTTACTCCACTAATATAATTTTCTTTTTACCTTTTTCATATTTATTTAGTCCAAGAATTTCTTAGAATAAAAACACCTTCAAATACTCAATTCTCCAAAATCATTGGAAAGCCTTTTTCCCTGCTTGAAAATGCCATGCCAACTATGGTACAATGAGTTTAACACAACAATATCAAGGGGGATTACAATGAAGAAAACATGTTTTGCAGCTATTTTCCTATTGGGACTGCTTTTGTTGTCGTGCAGTTTCTTTTCAAATGTCTCTTTCGCCGCGGACGACAATTCCATCGAACGGATCGATATGGACGTTTCGATCGACGCAGACGGAACTGCCCATATCAAAGAAATCTGGACCGCATCCGTCTACCAGGGCACCGAGGGTTACCGGCCGTACGGCAATCTGTATTCCAGTAAGATTACGGACTTTTCAGTCACCGACGACCTGGGAAACCGGTATGAATTGCAGGAGAACTGGGAAACCAACGATACCTTTAACCGTAAATCGGGAAAATGCGGTATCGTTGACAACGGCGATACGCTCGAACTTTGCTGGGGCATCACAGAATACGGCAGGAGAACTTACACACTTACATACAATATTACCAACATTATCAATCAATACGATGATGCACAGGGACTTTATTTTAGTTTCATTCCGGAGCAGATGAAGCAGAATCCGGGCAGCGTCTCCGTCTTCCTTCACACAGATATGCTGGAATTAAACGAGAGCAACGCAAAGATCTGGGCTTACGGTTATCCGAACGGCACAATTACTTTTGAAAATGGCGGTGTCCGCATGGATTCCGGCGGTTCACTTCCTTCCTCTCATTATATGACGGCTTTGATCCAATTTCCGGACCGCACCTTTTCTACAGCAGTAGAGAGGGGAGGCTCTTTTGATGACGTTCACGAACAGGCGGAAAAAGATGCCATCACTCCCGCTACGATCCGGTTTTATGATTATCTGATCTTTGCCATTCCTTTTGTACTTTTGATCGTGGCTTTCCTGATCTGGTTTATCTGGGGACACGATGACAAGCCGGTAGACGTCACGGAATTCTATCCTCCGGACGACCACAACAGCGCCGAGATTGCTCTTCTCTATAAAGGAAAGGTCTGCAATGAAGATCTGACTTCCATGATCGTCTATCTTGCGTCGAAGGGATATCTTTCGATTGAAGACAGGACGGAAGACCTACTTGGAGGACTGGTAAAAACACATGATTTTGTATTAAAGAAGGAAAAAGATTATGACGGTATCAATTCGATCGAGCAGCGCTTTTTCGATGGGTTATTTGCCGGACGGACGCTGGTATCGAAAAGTATGCTGACCAACAAATTTTACCGCGTTTTAGGCGATATTGCAGATGATATGAACAGCAAGGACAATCAGAAGATCATCTTTGAAGCCTCTTCCTTGTCAAAGAGGCTTCCTATGACGCTTATGATCATTGTGTGTCTGCTTTGCGGCCTGGTGCGCTCGCTTTATGCTGCAGAAGGAGATCTGGCGGTTGCTTTCTTTTTAAGTTTGTTCCCTCTGACAGCCCTTCTTGTGCTGACGCAGCTTCCTGCCAAACCGGGCATCAGCAACAAAATATTTTTGATCGTATGGAGCATTCTTTTCGGACTCAGTTCCATCATCATGTCGTTAGTTAAATTGGCTTACACGGCACCGTTTTTCCTGCAGATGCTTGTTTTTTCCGTTCTTTGTTCCTTTGGTATGGCGGTCTTCCGCTATCTTGTGCCAAAACGTACTCCATACGGAACAGAGATGTTAGGCCGCATCCGCGGATTCAAACATTTTTTGGAAATTGCAGACAAAGACCGTCTGGAAATGTTAGTGCAGGAAAATCCTTCATATTTTTATGACATTCTTCCCTACACCTATGTATTGGGTGTCTCGGACAAGTGGATTGATAAATTTGAAGATATCGCTGTCGAACCGGCGCATTGGTATCACGGAAGCAATATCTACTCGACCCGCGCTTTTGCCTCGTCGCTTAACTCGACGATGTCCTCTGCCCGCACGGCCATGACTTCCTCGCCTTCCAAAGGCGGTGGCGGACGAAGTTCTTCCGGCGGCGGTGGCGGTGCCGGCGGTCATTCTTCCGGCGGTGGATTTCGATAAACAATGTATAAATCAAATAAAAAATCCATTTTTACAAAACGTTCACAATTTTTCGAAAATTTGAACATCATTTATTCACATTTTAAGTATATACTAAGACCATAAGTTAAAGATAAACAACTTCAACTTATAAAACTTAATTTTGGCAGTTATCTTATTTTTGATATTTTTTCATAAAACTCCTCTTTCAGAAAAAGAACCGTGACGGCGGTTCTTTTTCACGTTTACAGAACTTAAAAAATGCTCCGCGGCTACACGGAGCATTTTGCTGTCTCATCATTCAAACTTATTCTACCGGATGAAGATTTTTCAGGGAAATATCCAGGATCGGAGCAGAATGTGTCAAAGCACCGCTGGAGATATAATCCACACCAATCTTTGTAAGACGGTCTACATTTTCTCTCGTAACATTTCCTGAGCACTCTGTCTCTGCACGTCCATCGATAATCTCGATTGCTTTTATCATATCTTCCGGTGTCATATTGTCAAGCATGATAATATCTGCGCCGGCTTCTACTGCCTCTTTTACCATGTCAAGATTTTCGACTTCAATCTCAATCTTTCTTACAAACGGAGCATATTCTTTTGCCATCCGGATCGCCTTGGTGACGCTTCCGGCTGCTCCGATGTGATTGTCTTTCAAAAGCACGCCATCGGAAAGGTTATAACGGTGGTTGTATCCGCCGCCAACCTTTACGGCATATTTTTCAAACACACGCATATTGGGTGTGGTCTTTCTCGTGTCCAGAAGTTTTGTCTTGGTTCCCTCGAAAAGCCGGGCAATTGATTTTGTATACGTCGCAATTCCGCTCATGCGCTGCAAATAGTTCAGTGCCACACGCTCTCCGGAAAGAAGCACGCGGATGTCGCCGGTCAGCACTGCCATCTTCTGGCCGTTTTTCACTTCTTCACCGTCTTTACAGAAAAAGGTAATTTCGGTTGAAGGATCCAGCAGGGCAAATACGCGTGCAAATACGTCAAGTCCGGCGATGACGCCATCCTGCTTACAGATCAGTTCCACTCTTCCTAACTTTTTCTCCGGCATTACGGCATTCGTCGTAATGTCTTCACTTGTAATATCTTCACGCAGTGCCTGTAAGATCAGTTCATCTGCGTTTAACTGCATTGTTATCGGGTTCATTCTCTTTCTCCTTTTCTCGCTTCTTTTACTCGCTTGATCTCATCCAATACGAGTTGTTTGTATTGTTCACGAAGTTTATCAAGATCTTCGTATTTTTTCAAATCTACCTCCGGCAGGTTCTCTTCGCGGATCGTCCCCGGATCTTCTGCAATGCTCTTTGCGGCGCGTCCGGCAAATACAAGGCTTTCCAAAAGGGAATTACTTGCCAGGCGGTTTGCCCCGTGAACACCGTTACAGCTTGTCTCGCCAATCGCATATAAATGTTCTGCCGATGTCCTGCTCTTTTCAGAATCGACCCAGATACCGCCCATAAAATAGTGCTGTGCAGGCACGACCGGGATCGGATCCTTGGTCACATCGTAGCCTTCTTCGAGGCAGCGCCGGTATATATTGGGAAAATGTCCTTTGATCTCTTCCTCATCAATCGGCGCCAGGCTCAGACGCACATAAGGCATGTCGTCTTTTTCCATCTGTGCATATACTTCTTTTGTCAAAAGATCTCTTGGCAAAAGTTCGTTGACAAAGCGATTTCCATTTTTATCCAGCAGTACAGCCCCCTCACCGCGGACTGACTCCGAGATTAAGAAGCGCCGTCCCGGCTTTTTCGAGTACAATGTCGTCGGATGAATCTGTATGTAATCGATATTTTCCAATTTAATCCCATGGGATAGGGCAATTGCCAAAGCATCTCCCGTTAAATGACGGAAGTTCGTCGAATGCTCATAAAGGCCGCCCAGTCCACCGCAGGCAAGCACCGTATCTTCCGCTTCAATCACTTGTTTTTGGCCTTCTTTATCAACGGTAACCGCGCCCATACAGGTCGTCCCATCGGTAAGCAGATCGATCATTGTCGTGTATTCGATCAGCTGCACATTTTCACATTTTTTAACCGCTGCAAGCAATTTACTCGTAATCTCTTTTCCCGTAATGTCTTCATGAAAGACAATGCGGTGCGTCGAATGACCGCCCTCTCTTGTATACAGGAGTTTTCCGTTTTCCTGCTCAAATTCCACCCCATATCCGATCAATTCTTTCACAATATCCTGCGAAGAACGGATCATGATATCGACGGATTCTTTTCTATTTTTATAATGACCGGCACGCATCGTATCCTCAAAATAACTGTTGTAGTCCTCTTCGGATTTGAGCACACACATACCGCCCTGTGCCAAAAAAGAATCGCTGCTTTCAGCATCTTCCTTTGTAATGATGACAATCTGTTTTTCTTTCGGAAGTTTCAGCGCACAATACAATCCTGCTGCCCCGCTTCCCACAATCAGAATATCTGTTTTTATGTTTTTTGCATTCTTGAGTTCTGTCATCTGAAAACCTCATTTCTGCATCATTCCTGATACTAATATGAAAAATAGCGTCAGATGAAATAGTCTCAAATGACGCTATCTTTTTTTATATTATCATAAATCAAAGCATATGACAAGCCGAAAATTATTTTCCTGCCGTCTTTCCTGCTTCTAAAATACTTTCATAACACGGTTTCTTTTCCATGTCATCGGTAAACAAAAGCGGATAACTCGTCTCGCCTTTCATCCCGCTCAGCCAGGATTCCCCGTCTTTCAATCCCCAGAACGTAACGGACGTAATATTTGCCGCACTTTCCCGGTCCATCTTCGTGATCACATCAAAGAATTCTTTGTATCGATCGGCCTGTTTTTTCAGCCCTTCTTCGGAATCATCGTTATTGTGCATGTCAATTTCTGTCAATTGAATTTCGATTCCATCAATCGATGCATATTTTTCAAGAGCCGTCTCGAATAAATCCACTGACGGAAATTCCATATCCCAGTGGCTCTGCATTCCCACGCCGTCAAGCAGTCCGGCATCGTGAAGTTCTACCACCTTCGCATACAAAAGATCTCGCTTCTGCGCCATGTATTCATTGTAGTCATTGAGGAAAAGTTTGGTTCCCTCTTCGGCATATTTTCTTGCAAAGGTAAACGCATCTTTGATATAGGTAAAATCGCCATATGTCTCATACCACATGCTTTCAGTGCGGTAATTTCCGTCGTCGCCGACAGATTCATTAACGACATCCCAGGCATAGACAACTCCCGGATAATTTTCCTTACAATAAGTAAGAACCTGTTTGATATAACTCTCCATGCGCTTTCTCATCGTTGCTTTATCCACATAGCCTTTGGATGGCTCATATTTTTTGGAAAAGAACCATTCGGGCGTCTGACTGTGCCACACTAAGGTGTGCCCGCGAAGTGGAAGACCGGTTTCTTTTGCAGTTTCCAATGCCTTTTTCAACGTCTCTTCCTTGATGACAGGCATGCCGTCTTTGCTCTTCTCCGATGCCTCCCAGTCCAAAAGACTTTCCGGCTTCATCTCATTTTCCATCGTAATACTGTTAAAATTTTCCTTAATTTTCTTCGCGCGGTCCGGATCGCTCAGATATCCGGATGTCGTCGCCACACCCACTTTGAAATCGCCCTCAAAAACTTCTCTCAGTGTCGTCGCATTGCTTTTGGAATCTGCAATTGCAGACGCTGTAACCGCCGATGTGGTCGTCTGATTGTTGGTCTGCGTCTGTTCTGTCTGTCCGCACCCTGTCAGGCAGAGCGCCAGCCCCAATGCCGCGCAGACACCCATACTCCATTTTTTAAGTTTCATAGATACCTCCTGGCTTCTGTTCTATTAACAGAAACATTATATAGTTTATTTGTAAAATAATATATATAGTATACCATGCCCCGTGTTTTTTTTCAATCGTTCTTGCATATTTTTGTATTTATTGGTATAATATTTTTTGCATATTGTAGATAGAGGAAATGCAGGAAAGGATATTATTATGAGTAAAATAATTCTAACCGGAGACCGGCCAACCGGAAGACTTCATGTCGGACATTACGTCGGCTCCTTAAAACGCCGCGTTGAGCTTCAAAACTCAGGCGAATATGATTCCGTATATATTATGATCGCAGATGCACAGGCTTTGACAGATAATTTTGACAATCCGGAGAAAGTACGCAGCAATATCTCAGAAGTTGCTTTGGACTATATGTCCTGCGGATTGGATCCAGCCAAATCGACATTGTTTGTTCAGTCTTACATCTCCGAACTGACCGAATTGACATTTTATTATGCAAATCTTGTCACCGTGTCACGTTTGAAACGAAATCCTACGGTGAAAAGCGAGATTCAGCTTCGCGGATTTAATTCCAGTATCCCGGTAGGTTTCTTCACCTATCCGATCAGTCAGACCGCAGATATCACTGCTTTTAAAGCAAATGTCGTACCGGTCGGCGAAGACCAGCTGCCAATGCTGGAGCAGGCACGCGAGATCGTCCGCAGTTTCAACACGACTTATGGAGAAGAAGTTCTCGTGATGCCAAAGGCTTTTCTTCCTGAAAATCAGGCTTGTATGCGTCTTCCGGGTACAGATGGAAAAGCAAAGATGAGTAAATCTCTTGGCAACTGCATCTACCTTGCAGACAATCCGGATGACATCCGCAAAAAGGTGATGAGCATGTATACCGATCCGGATCACATCCGCGTTGAAGATCCCGGAAAACTGGAAGGCAATACCGTATTTACCTATCTGGATGCTTTTTGTAACGATGCGCATTTTGAACATCATCTTCCGGAATACGCAAATCTTCAGGAATTAAAAGACCACTATACCAAAGGCGGTCTTGGCGATGTCAAAGTGAAGAAGTTCCTCTATGCGGTTTTGATGGAAGAACTCGAACCGATCCAGGCACGCCGCCACGAATTGGAAAAAGACATCCCGGCAGTCATGGAAATTCTTCGCAAAGGCAGTGTAAAAGCGCGTGAAGTAGCCGCACAGACACTTTCGGAAGTAAAACATGCGATGAAGATTGATTACTTTGATTAATTTTATATGCTAATAACCCCCTCACGCATTGTCCCTAAGACCTGCATGAGGGGGGTATTATTATATTCCGGTTAATTTCAAATATCTGTTTACCGCTTATATTTCACAAGACGAACTTCCTCGATCTGATAATACTGATCTGAACCAAGTGAGTCAACCTGGAAATTAATTCCTGCAACAATTTCCGGATTGTCGTCTACATTATTGAAATCCAAATACATCGTCCCGCGGCATAAATTTTCATCGGCTAAATACTCACTGTATAAACCGTCTGAATATCCATTCAAGTTATCCTGCGAAGCAAGACAGAGTTTTCCACCCCAGCTTTCACTTCCCATTGCATTTGCTTTTGTACCATCTGCTTCATATGCCTGATATCGGATCTTGACAGCATCATACTCCGCAATACGAATTCCATTTTCTTCCAATTTGTCTGTGAAACTGATCATTGTCATCCTGCCGCCGGGAACGGTTTTAACTCCCTGATCCTCCTTCTCACATACTATTGTTTCATAACCACCGCTTTCCGTTTCCGTTGCAGGACGGTATACCAGGCAGGATACTGTCGCAAGGTTATTTTCCACAAGATTATCGGTACTCGACGCAACATTTTCTGCTGCTTCTTCTTCCTCATCATCTGTTTCGTCTCCGGTAATTACATACTCTGAAATTTTTTTCATCGTACCATCCGGATCCTGGTAATACATCAGATTCTTATACTCGGAACTCCATCCACTTTTTTGATACTTCCAAGCCAGACGGTAAGGTACATATATCTTACAGCCACCCTGTAATTGTGACATCGTCAGTGAAAAAGTTCCTAATACCGGAGGTTTTCCCAGCATAATAATGCTGCTTAGGTTCGGAGCACCCGTCATACCTGTCATGTTATCTCCAATTTTTGTTATCGAGCCGGGTATAATGATCGTTTTCATCATACTACCTTCAAATGCGCCATCCGCAATCTGGGTAACCGGTTTTCCTTTGTAAGTCCGCGGAATATATAAGATATCCGGCACATCATCATCCTTTGTCACTTTTGTTACGCTATAGGTTCCATTTGCCTTCTCACTAAAAGAGAAATACGAATCATACGATGGCAGCGGTGTATCACTGACCCTGAATGTAACATTTGACATCCTTGCATGAGCCAGATCCACTAACCCTTTCAATCCCAGCATTTCACGAAGAAATACCACTTCATCTATTTCTACTCTGCGCTCTTTCGATCCTTCTTTGGTCTTTGGCATACGCAGCAGCACCTCGGTCATATAGACTCTCATATCTTCATCATAATGTGTATCTACACTTACGATCTTATTAACCGAAGCGGCAGAAGTGTAAATCTGCTTATCTCCATACTGGCTGTCATTTAATACGATTTCCACCAGACTGTCTCTTTTATAGTTTTTGAATACCAGATACAGATATAAGTAGTCTCCCTGATTAATATCATAAGCAGATGCTTTTTTCTCCTCAAATTCCTGATAGGAGAGTGACTGAAGTTCATTCTGTTCCTCTTCAAATTCTTCTCCATTGTAAGATTTGAATTCATAAAACTGCGGAACTTCTTCCATCTGTGTGACTTCCGGAGAAGTACTTGGACTTGGCTCTGCACTTTCGCTTGGTGCTGCGCTTTCGCTTGGTTCGGTGCTTTCACTTGGTTCTGTCGTCTGTGCCGGAGCTGTTGTCTGCGCCGGAGCTGTTGTCTGCGCCGGAGCTGTCGTCTGTGCCGGAGCTGTTGTCTGCGCCGGGGTTGTCGTCTGTGCCGGAGCTGTCGTCTGCGCTGGTTCCGTTGTCTGCGCCGGAGCTGTCGTCTGCACTGGAGCTGTTGTCTGTGCCGGAGCTGTTGTCTGTGCCGGGGCTGTCGCTGGCACTTCTTGTATGTTATCAGAAACTTTCTTTTCCACAACCTTTATGGTACAGCGTTTCTTTTTTCCATTTTTTGCCTGTGCCACGACGGTTGTTTTTCCCACCTTTTTGGCCTGTATCTTTGCTTTGGCTTTGTATTTTCCATATGGTTTTACGGACACGATTTTCTTATTTTTTACGGTCCATTTAACCTTTTTGGAAGCATTTTTCAAGCAAAGTACTTTGGTTTTTCCTTTTTCGATGGTTGCCTTCGTAAAAGAAAGTTTTTCGCTTTTCTTTGCCTGTGACACATCCGGCAAGGCAAACATTTCCAAGGCAATTGCCAGGATCATGGTTACTGCAATAATTTTCTTTTTCATGCTATCACTCCATTTTCTTATTTTTTCTCTATGAGTATAGCATGAGGGATGTCAAAACCTTTTTCAATTTTTCCCTTAATTCGCTAAAAATGCCGAAAAATCAAACATTTCTCCCAATGAAGTTCCCATTTCCTTTTCCTGCATCGCTTCAATGGCTTTTCCAAGGGCTTTCTCCCGTTTGCTTTCATCGCGCACGATCAGCAGCAGTTCCGCTGTATTTCTGGCGTCCACCAAGGCATCATGCTGCCTGCCTTGAAAATCTACACCGGCATATAAAAGGGCGTTTTCCAGCGAAACGGCTTTGCTGAAGCCAACCACTTCACCATATTCTTTCTGAAAATCATACCAGTCCCGCAGTACCTCTTCCTCTTCTTTCGTCGGTTCGTAGTTTTTCAGTTTCATTTCATGCGCCACCTGACTGTAATCCGTATCACTCCACGTACAGATCTGCACTTCTGTGCCATCTGCCTTACACCATGCCAGGAAGTCGCGGATCGCATCTTCAAACACCGGTGCGTCCTCTACCATCGCTGTCGTGATGCCTGTCAATTTTTCGTAAAATGCACCAATACTTTCGCTGAATTGTGGTTTTACATAGGTTTTATAATGTGCTATTTCCCGGAAAGAATCGTCCAGCATGACAGCACCAATCTCGATAATTTCCATATTACAGATTTGGCGTTCTTCTTTGTATTTCTTGTCCATTCGGTTCATTTCCAGATCTACTACGATATACCTCATAAAACATCTCTCCTATCCGCCGGTATACTGCTCTTTATTTTAAATCCATTATCAGGATGACACCTCGCATTTTGTGACTTTTCCATTGGTAACTTTAATGGTTAAACCTAACTGCGATTTCAATAAATCCTTAAATTCTTCTTTTGTCAGCTTCTTTCCCATCATAGGATCCGAACCATAATAATTCGGACTCCAATACTTGGTTTTGCCGGTAAGGACAAATACTTTTTTCTTTTTGATCTGCTTTGTTCCTACATAAAGCGGTCCTTTTACAATCAGTTTACTGCCACGGACTTTTGCCTGCTTGGAATTGTACACCTCATATTTTGTTGTCTTTGCCTGTGCAAAATCCCCCGGTACGGCAACCGTTCCCAAAAGGGCAAGCAGCAGTAATACTGCTATTATACTACGTTTCATACTCTTTTTCCTCCTTATTTTATCAACATTTCAGAAGTCCTTTGGCTTCTGTATTTCCATTGTACCACAAAACCCTGTCCTAAAGTAGGGACTTTATTTAAAAACTGCCCAAAAATTTTTTTCAAATCTTTGGACAGTTTCCATTTTTTGTTACTGAATTGTTCTATCGTTCTTATTCAATCGACAATACAGTCACACTAACTTTTTCATTTTCATTGTACTGAGCCGGTCTTACTGCCGTCTCTACATAGTTTTTGTTGGAATAAATACTGATGCTGTATTCTTTTCCTTCCGGTACGTAGAAGTAGCCGGTATCTTTTTCCTGCTCGTCACGGATCATAACTCCCTGGAAAGAGATTTCACCGTCTTTACTTACTGCCGTGATATAATCTACCTGGCCGTTTTCAAAAGCAACCTCTTTATCCGTTTTATCATTCGTAATCGATAACTGGATGCGAACAAGATTATCGTATTTTGTAAGCTGTACTTCCAATTTACTTTCATACGTGGAACGAAGCGGTACATCAAATGTTTCATCATCTGTCAGATCTGAATATACCTCAACCTTATAATCACCTTTTGACATATTCTTTCTCTGCCATGTGAATTCGTCACCGCTTTCACGTTTCAGAGCGAATGCACCATTGTACTCATTTCCACGAAGTACATTTGCCGCAATAACATCGACTGCATCAAGATTCCAAGGATCGATGTAATATTTGTCGTAAGCAGTAACAAAGGCATTGCCACTCAATCCATCGTTGGTGTTCGTTTTCACCTGTGGCTTCATTGTCGTTGTTCCGCCGACTGCCAGATTTTCAAAACTTGCATCCTGTTTTACTTCATTTGTCTCAATCTTGATCTCTTTTACTGCATAGTCCAGACCTTCGCCTCGGATAAGCAGCTGGTAAGTACCTCCCTGGAAGTTACCGTCTTCTCCGTCTGCGAGAGTGAATGTTGTCAATCCATTGACTGTTTCGAATCTGGAAGCTGCAACAATTTTCGTGAAGTCCTCATTGTAGAGAACTGCCGTACCATTGTCAGGTACTGTCTTTGTTGTATCTTCATAGGAAATAACTCCACTGATCATCGTTGGATATACTTTTTCGTATTTTGCATTACATACGAGTTTCGCATCCTGAAGATCAATGATCTCTTCTGTTTTATCCTTGTTGGTAGAATCGGAAGTATCTAATTTGTAATTTTCAAATTCAAAATCTACCGCACAGTCACCTACAGGAAGACCTTTTGCCTCCACTTCATCTTGTGGAATATCGATTCCGTTTACAAGATCATTGATTGTCAATTCTCTGTCAATCGGAATGGTACGTGTTTCCAATTCGGTTGTCGTGCCTTTTTTGTAAACCGTAACACGGATTGCATTGAGATATACTGTATCATCGGCAGCTGCCGTATTATCCTGCTGCAGCATATCAACAAAGCACTCTGTATCTGCAAATTTCACATTGATCACGTTTGCACTCGCATTGAAATCAACATTCCAGTTTTTGTCTGTTCCCTTAAATTCAGATTCATTCGCATCTACAAGATGAGACTTCTCTGTCTTGATCACATATGTCTTATCTGCATCTACAAATGTCTGTTTGAAGTTCGAAGAGTAAACATCATTTTCATTCTTTGTAAACTGATGGCCACTAATCTTATCGAGTAATACGTCTACTCCATCTACTTTCTGGTATACATAAGATTCAAAGGAAACGGCTTCACTGGAAAGTGTACCTTTGTTATCTACCAGAGTGTTCAATGTCGTACCCTGATTTTCAAGCACGGTCTTGTTAAATTCATCCGAAATACTTGCTGTGCAGTAAACACTTCTTTCTACATCTTTAGTAACCACTCCGCTCTTTGCATTTGCTACACTACCAGGAGTAACCGTTACCGGACAAACTACCGTCGCACCTTCCTGTTTATCCTCTGCATTGTTCCATGCACGAATAACAAGATAATATGTACCTGCCGGAAGCGTTGGTTTTACATTGGTCTTTTCGTTGAAGAACTGATGCTTGATCAACTGATAAGCATTTTCTTTCAATTCTTTCTTTTCTGTACTGCTTGTGAAATCGTCATCCTCTAATGTCAATACATCGGACACCAGCTCGGTACATCCGTCGGTATCATAAAGAGTTGTATGAAGATCCCCTTTGCTGCTGTAATCTTTATCCCAGGACAACTGAATTGTCATTTCTTTCAAAGCCTCAACGGCATTCAAAGACGTTCCGACATCGACACCACGTTTGGAACCAAGTTCAAATTCTTTGGATTCATATGGTTCATATACATCAAAGAGATTGCCTGCATTGAGGTCTTTGTGGATTTCAATGACATATTTATCTTTGGAATTCAATCCGTCATATCTTGAAAATCTTACTGCGGAAGTATCCTGAACACCGAATTTACTAAAATCGGCATCGGCATTTGCAAACACAAATTTTCCTTTGTCATCTGTGCTGACTCTTACCACTTCCACTTTTTTGCCGTCTTCCATGCGGTACAATACTACATCTGCGCCTTCTACGGTAGTTTTCGCATCACCGGCTTTGGTAACCGTACCATAAAGATAAACTTTTTCTACATCATAAACTTCCATCTCGAAGTTATATGCAGAAGCTTTGTTTGAAGTTACTTTTACCTGCTCCTGGGTTTCATCAAAATATCCATCTGCTTTTACAAGCACTTCCGGATAGGTATCGTCAATTACATTTTTCTGATAAAAACCATCCTCGTCGGAATATGTTGTCTCTTTATTAATCGTAATAGAAGCATTCGGCACACGGCGGACTGTATTGTACATTCCTCCACTGCGGGTATAGATCAATCCTTTGATGGAAGATCCTGTTATATCCACGCGTGCACTTGTTGTCGCATTGTCCTCTGAAATATTGATATCACTGGATTCTACCGTATAATTTCCGTTCTGGATCTTCGCAGCATCTTCCGGTTCAAACACATAGACTGCACTTGTACCGTCTTCTGTAAGCTCTTTAAAGGTAGCTGTAAGTTTTTCTTTGCTGTTCACATTTACCACTTTGATCGTGGTTCCTGCCAGGACGGCTGCATCTGCTTTTTCTGTAAAAGTAACTGCGATACTTCCCTGATCCGCGTTAATGGAACCAATGGATTTTACTTCGTAAATCTTAGCACCTACTTTTACTTCACATGTTGCGACAGCGTCTCCAATCTTTGCTGTGATCACTGCGCTTCCTACCCCGATACCGGTAACTTTACCGTTCTGGTCTACGGAAGCAATCTTTTCGTCCGAACTTGACCATGTCACTGTTCCAGCCGGATCTGCTTTTGCGGTAATCTTTGCTGTCTCTGTCTGGGAAATCGCAAGTTCTGACTTATCTAAGGTAAGTTTCTGAACAATTACCGGTGGTACTTCTGTCGGAA
>DJNB01000008.1:16972-17201 GCA_002435545.1 Lachnoclostridium sp. UBA6475 | reverse complement strand
GTTCTCTCGGACATCGTAAAGCCCGGTTTTAATACGTTGGTACTGTCTGCCATCAGGGCAAGCACACCTTTTTTGCCAAGTTCACCAAAGCGGGCAAGGTCAATGCTGTCGCCATATACCGGTGTATAATCTACTTTAAAGTCTCCGGTGTGAACAATTACACCTGCCGGTGTATAGATGGCAAGGGCGGCAGAATCCGCAATACTGTGGTTGGTACGGATAAATTCAA
>DJNB01000008.1:16717-16935 GCA_002435545.1 Lachnoclostridium sp. UBA6475 | reverse complement strand
TGCGGAAATCTCCCAGATTGATATACTGTCCATACGATACTACTTTTCTTCTCGTCACACCCATCAAGTTGTGTTCTTTTAATTTATTTTCAATGATCGCCATTGTAAGGTTTGTCGCATAGATCGGAACATTTAACTCTTTCAGAACATATGGCAGTGCTCCGATATGATCCTCGTGTCCATGTGTGATGACAAATCCTTTTACTTTGTCTCTGTTG
>DJNB01000008.1:0-16697 GCA_002435545.1 Lachnoclostridium sp. UBA6475 | reverse complement strand
TGTCCTGCAGATACGTAATATCCGGGATAACCAGATCGACTCCTAACATATCGTCTTCCGGGAATGCCAGTCCGCAGTCCACTACAATAATACTTTCCTCTGTCTCAAAAGCCGTAATATTCATACCGATCTGTTCCAAACCACCCAAAGGTACGATACGTACTCTCTCATTTCCTGTCTTTACTTTTTTACTCAAAATTACACCTCTCTGTTCTCTTTATGATAATTCTACATCTTCTAATAACTCTTCAAAATATTTTGATATAATACGCAGTTCTTCCTCGTCTTCTACAATATCATACAGTACGCTGTCATTTTCTTCCTCTGCTGCGCGTAAGATCAATGAAATCTCTTCGTCCTCTGCTTCTTCACTTTCCTCCTGTGACGGATCCACATTGGATACGAGCAGATATTGTCTTCCGGCGATATCCGCTTTTTCCCACACAAAAAAAGCATCCTCACTGCCATCCTCAGCGGTGAGCATAATTGTACCATCGTTTGCCATGGTTTCCTCCTTGTTTACTTTTGTAAAGAATCCAGATATCCCTGCAGGATAAACGTTGCAGCAATCTTATCTACGAATTGTTTGCGGTTTTCGCGGCGTACATTGCCCTCTTTCAGCACTTCCATCGCAGATACGGTCGACAACCTTTCATCCCAAAAGATCACTTCCAAACCGGTTCTCTTTTCCAGTTTTTCCTTGAATTCCTCTGTTTTCTGAACGCGCTCGCCCGACGTATTGTTCATATTTTTCGGCAAGCCAAGCACGATTTTCTCCACTTCATATTCTGCAATCAGCGCCTCAATGCGAGCCAGCGTCTGACGCAGTTTTGTCTCACTTTTTCTCTTTATCACTTCTACGGGCTGCGCCGTAAGCAGAAGTCCGTCGCTGACGGCAACTCCTACAGTCACAGACCCATAGTCAAGCCCCATAATTCTCAATATCACTTATTTCCTTAAATTATTCTCGATATAATCTTCCAAAAACAGTTCGATGATCTCGTCCCGCTCTGCACGCATGATCAGACTGCGCGCTCCTTTATGACTCGTAATATAAGTCGGATCTCCGCTCATCAGATACCCAACGATCTGGTTTACCGGATTGTATCCTTTTTCTGTCAATGCCTCGTATACAGAAGCGATGATCTCACGTACATCATAATCTTTTTCCAAGTCTACTTTAAATAATTGTGTGTTGCCATTCTCTTGCTGCATTCTCTCTTCTTACTCCTTTCAGACTCCCGATATTTTTACGACCGTACTCATCAAAACATTACTTTTATTTTAATATACTTACGGAAAAATCGCAATACCTTTTTTCATATTTGTGTGAATTTCCGTCTCACAAAATATTTTCTTTCTGCGCTACAAACGCTGCCATCTGGTTTTCTTCATATTCCGTTTGATCTGCCGGTACGCCAAACCGCACATAACGCTCGTTGTGCCCGGTCAGATAGGATTTTCCGTCAATCTGCTGGATTTCCTCAAAAAGCACGGTTACTTCTTTTCCGATGAAATACTGACGGTACTCCCGGTTCAGTTCTTCGACATCTGCGATCAGGATCTCGCTGCGGCGGTGTTTTTCCTGCGCAGCCACCTGATCTTCCATCTTTGCCGCCCTCGTACCCGTCCGCTCGCTGTACGGAAATACATGGATATCTGCCAGTTTCGCCTTTTTTACAAACGCTCTCGTCGTCTCAAAATCTTCGATCGTTTCACCCGGAAATCCCACAATGACGTCGGTTGTGATCGCCGGATGTTCATAAAATCTACGGATCTGCTCACATTTCTCCAAATATTCTACAGCTGTATAATGCCGGTTCATCCGTTTTAACGTAGTATCACATCCACTCTGTAAGGATAAATGAAAATGTGGGCAAAATTTGGTTATTTTTCTCAATTCATTCAAAAATTCGTCGCAGATGATGCGCGGTTCCAGCGAACCAAGGCGGATTCGCTCGATTCCGTCAATCTTATCGATTTTTTTCATCAGTTCCACCAGCGGCTGGCCTTTCAGCTCCACAAACTGTTTGTACGGAGAACGGTCTACGCCATAGGAGGACAAATGAATCCCGGTAAGCACTACTTCTTTAAACCCCTGCGCGGCATATCGGCGGACTTCTTCGATGACCTCGTCTTCCCCGCGGCTTTTCAATTCTCCGCCGCCACGCACATACGGGATCAGGCAGTACGTGCAGAACTGGTTGCAGCCATCCTGAATCTTGATGTACTTTCTCGTGCGTTCTTCGACCGGATTGCCCTCGTGAATGCCATTCTCCGGCTCTTCCGTATCGTTATTTCCAGTTTTTTCCAGTTTCCATGCCGGGCGGTGTTCTTTTACATAATCCAGAACCTGCAAAGCGATAGAGGCTTTGTCCCGGTTGGCAAATACCACATCGATCGTGTCGTCGTCTTCCAGCTGCGCCTTGCCGCTTTCAGCATAACATCCTGTCGCAACGACGATACTTTCCGGATTCAGACGTCTGGCGCGGTGAAGCATCTGGCGGGATTTGCGGTCTGCAATATTGGTAACGGTGCAGGTATTCACAATATAGACGTCCGCTTTTTCCTTAAACGGAACGACCTTTACATGATTTTTCTCAAAATCCGCCTCCATTTTTTCTGTCTCATAAAAATTCACTTTACATCCCAGGGTCAAAAACGCCACTTTCATCGTCGTTGTTTTCCTCCATTCTACATTTTGCACAATTTTTTGAATAATTTTCTATACTTGTGGTTCATTTTTTCTATTGACATAATTTGCGCGGCATAATACTATAATACATGAAGGAAGAAATTCCTTTTCAGAAAAAATTCAAAAAGGAGGAACAAATTATGAAAACAGTAAAAATTTCTTTAAACTCCATTGACAAAGTAAAGGCATTTGTAAACGAAGTAACAAAGTTTGATGCTGAATTTGACTTGGTTTCCGGAAGATACGTAATCGACGCTAAATCCATTATGGGTATTTTCAGTCTGGACTTGTCTAAGCCAATCGACTTGAACATCCATAGCGAAAATGACGTAGATGCGATCTTGGAGAAATTACAGCCATTTATCGTCTAATCCGACATCAGGTTACATCGTCTCGGTAATTCGCCGAGACTGTCTATGGGGAACAAAAAGTACAATGTGGGGACTGTGAATCTTATCCTAAGATACAGTCCTTTTTTCTTGCCTTTTTATTTCCATCTTTTAAAATCTCCCACCCTTTTCTTTTTCTTTATTCCTCCGAATCCGGGGAAACCTTTATGATCTCGCGTGTTGACACCGCTGTCTCAAACATTTCATCAATTTTTTCGGAAAGATGCGTCTCGGATTTTTCGATGCGTTCCAGCTCCGGCTTGGTGACCGGGTGCTTTGCTACAAATGTAGTACAGCAGTCTTCGTATGGCAGGATCGACGTCTCAAACGTATTGATCTTTTCTGCAATATCAATGATATCCTGCTTGTCAAAGGCAATGACCGGACGGAATACCGGCATCGTACAGACCGCATTGGTTGCCACCAGGCTCTGCATCGTCTGGCTTGCCACCTGACCTACACTCTCGCCGGTGATCAGCGACAGACATCCCGTCTCTTTTCCGATATATTCTGCAATCTTCATCATATAACGGCGCATAATGATCGTCAATTCATCGTGCGGACATTTGTCATAAATATACATCTGAATGTCGGTAAAGTTTACGATATGAAGGGTGATCTCGCCTGCATACTCACTTACCAGTTTTGCCAGATCGATGACTTTCTGCTTTGCGCGCTCACTTGTGTATGGCGGCGCATGAAAATATACGGCTTCGATCTTGACTCCACGTTTTGCCATCATATAACCGGCTACCGGACTGTCGATTCCGCCGGAAAGGAGAAGCATGGATTTACCGCTCGTTCCGACCGGCATTCCGCCCGGCCCTTTGATGCTGCTCACATACACGTAAGCGCGGTGGCGGATCTCTACGTTGACCGAAACTTCCGGATGATGTACATCCACCGACGCATTTGGCATGTGGTCAAGGATATATTCTCCCGCCGCACGGCAGATCTCCGGACTTGTCATTGCATAGCTCTTGTCACTTCTTTTGGCAAAGACTTTAAATGTAAACGGCTTGTCTCCGAGTTCCTCCTTCATGTGTTCCAGAAGTTCTTTGCAGACCGTGTCAAACGTCTTATCTTCCACGAGAACAACCGGGCAGATATGCGCGATACCAAAACATTTGGTTAAATTCTCGATCACTTCGTCAAAATCAAACTCGCTTTTTGCTTCCACATAGATCCGTCCGTTTTCTTTTTCCACTAAAAATTCGCCTTCGCAGCGTGCCAGTTTTTCTATCACGCGGTCGCGCAGGGCATCCTCAAAAATGTAACGGTTTTTTCCTTTAATTCCGATCTCGGAATATTTGATCAAAAATGCTTTTACCATGATTACCTCTTTTCTTATCTTCTAACATAACGCCGTAACACCGGCAATAGTTCTTTTAATTGTTCCACTGCATAATCTAATTCTTCAATTGTAGTATAAACCGAAAAACTAAATCGTATCGTCGATTCCAACAGCTTGTCCGGCACGCCGATCGCCTGCAGCGTCGAACTGATGCCCGGATGATTGGAAGAGCAGGCCGAACCCGACGACACATAGACACCGCGGTCTTCCAGTGCATGAAGCAGCACCTCACTTCCAACTCCTTCAAAACTTGCACTGACAACATGGGGCGCACACTCCTGTAATTCCGGTGTGACCGCATGGATCGTTACTTTGTCAATTTCTTCCAGTTTTTGGATCAGATGCTGTTTCACTTCATACATCTTTGCCACTTTGGCAGGATGATCTTCGTACATCCTCTTTGCCGCCAGTCCCAGTCCGGCGATTCCCGGTACATTCTGGGTTCCGGAACGCCGTCCGTTCTGCTGGCCGCCCCCATGAATGATCGGATGCATTTTTACGCCATCTGCCACATATAAAAATCCGGTTCCTTTTGGCCCGTGGATTTTGTGTCCGCTGACCGAAAGAAGATCAATTTTTAACTTTGCCGGCGCAATCTTCATTTTCCCGTATGCCTGGATCGCATCCACATGAAAAAGGATGGCAGGATCGTATTCTTTTATCGTCTTTCCGATTCCCTCAATGTCGAGAACGGAACCGATTTCATTGTTTACCATCATCGTCGAAACGAGGATCGTATCCGGGCGAAGTGCCGCCTTCAGATCCTCCGGCGAGACATGTCCCATCGCATCCACCGGAAGGTAAGTGACTTCGAAGCCAAACTGCTGCTCCAGATACAGACACGGTTCATACACTGCCGCGTGTTCAAAACAAGTCGTAATAATATGTTTGCCGCGCCGTTTATTGGCAAGCGCACATCCGATCAATGCCTGATTGTTGCTTTCCGTGCCGCCGGACGTAAATATAATATTTTTTCGTTTGCACTTCAAGGTCGCCGCAATCGCATCTGCCGCTTCGCGGATATATTTTTCTGCCTCCACGCCTTTTCCGTGCAGGGAAGAGGGATTTCCGTAATCCTCACACATCACTTTAGCCACTAACTCTGCCACTTCCGGAAATGCTTTCGTCGTAGCCGCATTATCTAAATATGCTTCCATTTTCTATTTCCTCACTTATTTTCTTCCATGCGAAACATCATCACCGACAACAATGCCAGTCCTGCTGTCTCGGTTCGTAAAATCCGCTTTCCAAGAGAAATCGGCTCAATTCCCTGCTGCATCGCGCGTTCGACTTCTCCACGTTCAAAGCCGCCTTCCGGTCCGATAAATATGCCGATCTCCGCAGCTTCCGTAATGTTCTCTAACACCTTTTTTGTCGCTTCCATATCATCAAACAGTTCATACGGAATTACATTTTTTTCCAATTCTTTTGCCATTTCCAGGGCTTTTCCAAAATCTACCACTTCGTGTACTTCCGGGATAATTCCCCTTCCGCTCTGCTTTGCCGCCGCCTCTGCAATCGCCTGCCAGCGGCTCACTTTTTTTGCCGCCTTTTTTTCATCCAATTTTACCACTGCGCGCTTTGTCCGCACCGGCACGATCTCATACGCTCCGAGTTCTACCGCTTTTTGTATGATCCATTCCATCTTGTCCGCTTTGGGAAGCGCCTGAAATAATACCAGTTTCGCCGGCAGTTCCGTCTGTACCGGCCGTTCTTCTTCAATCACAAGCTCGATGCTCTCCGGCTGAAAGGATTCGATGGCACAGAGATAATCTACGCCGCGTCCTGCCGATATGACAAGTTTTTCGCCCTCTTTCATGCGCAGTACATTGGCGATATGGTTCACATCGTCCCCGGTGATCTGTGCATGTCCTTCCCCGATCTGCTCAAGTGGCACAAAAAAATGATACACGTTATTTCCTCCATATTTACCGCAAAGAGCACAAGCATTATTCATGCCTGTGCTCATAACTCTTCATGAAAATGAATGTTGTCCTCTAAAAAGATAATTTACCCTAATAACCCATACTTATTGTACAACGAAGATCCGGAGTTTAATGTGAGCTGGTTGGCTGCCAGCTGGTAAAATCCGTTTGCTTTCGTTGATAAGCGGGAAGCGTATCCCGACGCTCCGCTGAGAAAGTTCTTGATATCGCTTGTGGAAGCTTCCTTGAACTTCTTTTCATCAATGGTAAGGGTCTGATCGTCTCCGATCGTAATACCGAT
The DNA here is from genome assembly GCA_002435545.1 of Lachnoclostridium sp. UBA6475. Classification (GTDB taxonomy): domain Bacteria; phylum Bacillota; class Clostridia; order Lachnospirales; family Lachnospiraceae; genus Eubacterium_F. The sequence goes on along the minus strand of DJNB01000008.1, from coordinate 10,033 downwards.
CTTATTCCACTGTGCTTCATGTGCTTTTGTATCATTTAGCATCCAGGTGCGGCTCTGTGAAATGCTCACAAGATCGCTCTTTCCGGTCTGTTTTACAAGTGAATTGTAAGTATTTACCAGATCTTTCACTTTGCTGTAAACCGCATCTCCGGATGCCTTATCATAATCGATCGCAGTCACCGCATCCGCTGCTTTTTTCATCTGATCTGCTCCGCTTTTGATGCTTGACAATGCTTCATCGCTTGTCGTAGTCTTCAGCTTGCTGAGTTTATCATTGATCGTATTCAGATAATCTTCGGATGAACTGTTCGTTTTACTGGAACTGCTCGTCTTATCTGTCGAAGATGTCTGTTTTGCATAATACGATTTGAGCATCTTGGTGTAGACACCGTTCCGCATCAGACTGAGATCTCCAAAATTGGAAGCAGACAAAAAACTGCCGCTGGAAATGCTTGACTTCGAACCAAATAATGTATTTGCTATCATTGAATTCATACTAACATTCATAATGATCGACTCCTTTCGCTTTCATACATCGTTCCTTCTATACCTATTATCGTCTATTATAACAGATATGTAAAGTCTTTTCCATATATTTTTTTCATTCCGTGGACAATTGCTTCGCGTTCACTGTAATGATGCTTCACGCCGTTGATCTCCTGATACTCCTCGTGGCCTTTTCCGAGAAGCACGATCATATCTCCTTTTTCCGCATGTTCAAGCGCATATGCCACCGCCTCTTCCCGATCCGGGATCACAACATAATTTCCATCGCTTTTTGCCATTCCCACTTTGATATCTTCGATAATATCCATCACGTCTTCGCGGCGTGGGTTGTCACTTGTGATGACGGCGAGTTCTGACATCTTTCCGATGACTTCTCCCATCTCGTAACGGCGTACTTTGCTTCGGTTTCCACCACAGCCAAATACAGCGATGATACGGTTTGGCTTGTATTCTCTAAGTGTAGAAAGCACACTTTCCGAGCTTACCCCGTTGTGGGCAAAATCGATCAATACGGAAAATTCGTCGGATACCGGCATGGCCTCTACACGGCCGCGCACTTTGACGTGCTCCAGCGCATGCAGGATAACTTCTTTTGGCATCTCCAATGCCACTCCGGTGCAGGCAGCGCACAGTGCATTGTAAATATTAAAACGTCCCGGAAGTCCGACTACGACATCGCCTTCCAAAAGCCCTGTGGCATGGAATTTCATGGACAGGTCGCCGCCCTGTGTCACATGTTCAATATCGCTTCCCTTTACGTCGGCGTCTTTTTCGACACCAAATGTAAGAATTTTACAGGTTGCATTTTTAACAATATCCTCGTAATGTGGATCATCTTTGTTGATGATTCCCACTTTGCAATGTTCAAACAGTTTTGCTTTGCAGGAAAGATATTCCGCAAAATCCTTGTGCTCGCCCGGTCCGATGTGATCCGGGGAAATATTGGTAAATACACCGTAATCAAATTCAATCCCGGCGACACGGTCCATCTTGATCCCCTGCGAAGAAACCTCCATCGCCATATATTCACAGCCGTTTTCAACCATCATCGCAAATAATTTCTGGAGTTCGTAGGATTCCGGTGTGGTATTTTCCGTCACCACCGTTTTTCCATTCATAAATGCGCCGATCGTTCCGATGATACCGACCGTCTTACCGGATTTTTCGATGATATCACGAATCATATTTTCGGTTGTTGATTTTCCCTTTGTTCCGGTAATTCCAATGGTGATCATTTTCTTCGCCGGATAGCCGAAATAAGCCGCAGACATCAAGCTCAATGCTTCTCTTCCATTTTTTACCAATACCACGGTGACATCCGGGTCGGCCACTTCCACACGTTTTTCTACAACGACAACGCCCGCTCCCTGCGCGATGGCACCATCGATAAATTTGTGTCCATCTACAACCGTACCTTCAATCGCAACAAACATCACATCTTTTTTCACTTTCCGCGAATCATAAGCGATGTCTGCCACCTCTTTGTCGAGTGAACCTTGAAGCACTTCGTAGTTTACCTCTGCAAGAATCTGTTCCAGTTTCATAATCTGCCTCCTGTCTGACACGTCTGTGCCGATGTGACTGCCTTATGCGAAGAATCTATTGTTCAATATACGGTTTTTCAAAAATTTGTATGCCCATTTTGATAATCTTCTCCGCATCTGGCGTTTTACTTTTGCCCGATCGATATATTGATCTGTCATTTTCACCTGTGCTCTCGTACAGGTCGCCGAAAATGTCATAATCCGTTGTGCGTGTTTCTGCCGGCTCCACTTTTTCCAAACCGGCTGCTGTACCGCATCCGCTTCGGTCGTGTTCGGATTTCCGGTATATAAAAATCGTTTCATATACCCACGCATTGCCTGTGATAGTTCTTCTCTTCCCTGTTTATTTTTCTTATTATAAATGGAATCACTCGTATCTTTCTCACCGCGTTTATAACGGTTCAGCAAAAAGTCCAGATCCATCCCGTGGATCGCGCCAACGTATCTGGCATAATTTTCAGACGTTACACTCGCCGATTCTCCCCATTGGAAGCGGTATGTATATATGTCTGAATGATACGGATCGATGGAAATCTTCGCCGCCAGTTTCTCCAGATAGAAGGAACTTTGCAGCTCACTTCCATACGTTTTGGCAATTTTTAACAGTCGGTAAAACTGTCTGCGGTTGCGGAATGTATCCGGCCGCTTTGTCAGGATACGCTGCATTGTTTTATACGATATATTGGCAAATTCGGAGCGGTTCGACGCAATGATCATCGGAACGCGCTCATATCCCCCATACTCCAGGCAGTCAAAGCCGTCTTTCGGAATGACCGTCCCGTCGCGGAAGCATTGTGGAAAATTCGTCAGACGAAGTCCGGAACTTCCCGCCATTTTCTTTATCTCCTTATCGCTGAGCGAGTACAAAAGTTTTTTCTTCTTTGCCGCAGACATCCGTTTTACATAGCGGAGTGCCCGTTTCTTCTTGGAAAAACGTCCGCGGCGCACCAGAATTTTCGCCAATTTTTCATCGGTCCATTTTCTTCCCTCTCGCTTACTGCATGTTGTCATGCCACCGCTGAAACTGATCACTTTATGAAATAAGCCGCTCATAATCGGAGAAATCATCGCATTAAGACTGTCTCTTGCCCCTGCGGAAAACCCGGAAAGTGTCACATTTCCGGCATCCCCGCCAAAGGATCCGATATTGTCGCGCACCCATTCCAGCGCCAGTTTGATATCCAGCATCGCAAAATTTCCGCTATCGGTATACTTATTTCCGGTTTGCAGTCCCTCTGACTGAAGCCAGCCAAAAGCTCCCTGGCGAAATTCGATGGAAACGACAATCACGTCCGTTTCGTCTACAAATGTAGAAAAGTTTAAATTCGGGGTTCCGCCTACATTTCCGCCTCCGTGTAAAAATACCATGACCGGAACTGCCTGCGTAAGTTTTTTCGGCCGGTATACATTTAAAAATAACGCATTGTCACCTTTTGCCTTTCTGGCATTGATACATTTTTTTATCCCCTGCCAGGATGCGGCCTCTACCGGTGCACTCCAGCGCTTTGCCGTGCCGTACGGGATTCCCATATAGCGGAATGCATTTTTCCCCCGCACTCCGACGATGTCTCCCTGTTTTACTTTGACATATTTTGAGTTTTCAAGATTCACATCCGGCGCAGGTGTTGCCGTAATCGTTGTACCGGTCACCGCACCTCCGCTCACTCCGGAACCGCTTACTGCGCCTCCACTTACTCCGGAACCGCTCACTGCACCTCCACTTACTCCGGCGCCGCTTACTGCGCTTCCACTCACTCCGGCATCACTCACAGCCGATACCGTTTCTCCAGAATTTTCTCCGGCTGCTTTCGGATGATTCGTTGTCATTCCCCATACAAATATAGCTGCTAATAGCACCATCACCCCAGACCATGCAAAAATTCTTTTATTCATCGTATCTTTTCCTCATCGTTTTTTATCGTAACTATTTTGGGGTTACTCTAATAACCCAAGTTTTTCAATCGCATGAGCGATTCCATCTTCCATCACACCGTCTGTAACAAGCGTTACCTTATCAAACAGGATCGGATTGCCGCTTCCCATCGCTACGGATGTCTCCACACAGCCAAGCATCGAAACGTCATTGGCACTGTCGCCAAAACCGATCGTGTCTTTTTTATCGATCAAAAGCATTTCACACACTTTTTCGATCCCCGTTGCCTTTGAAATTCCTTTCGGGATCACCTCGTAAAACGTCGGATCGCGTTCGATAAAATCAAACTGCGTCTCATATTTTTTGCGGAAAGCCGCCATATCCGACGATTCATCAAACCACAATGCCATCTTATCAAACGAAAATTCTTCGTCCCAGTAACATTGTGTGCGCGCGGTAAAACTTCCATTTTCTGTAAATATCGAAACCACTTTCGGCATCCAGTAATCGTGGCGGAACGCCGAACAGTCTTTTCCTTCCAGCACGCCGTCAATATGATATTTTTCCAGATCTTTTATGATCTCTTTTTGCAGTTCCACCGGCAGTGTATGATGATACACTTCTTTGCCTTCCATCTCAATATAGGTTCCACAGCCCCCGATCAATCCATCAAATCCCAGATCCACGACATTTTGCGGAATGATCGCCCGACATCGCCCGGAGCAGATAAAAAGCAGATGTCCTTTCTCTTTTGCCGCCGCCAGTGCTTTTTTCGCACTCTCCGGCACAACATCCGTTTCTTCGTCAATCAGGGTTCCATCAATGTCAAAAAATAAGATTTTCTGTTTCATCGTCTGTTAGTTCCTTTCTTCCATATCCTGATATTCTTTGTGCTTTCCGACAAATTTATACGCAGGACGAATGATCTTTCCATCGTTGACACGTTCTTCCAAGCGATGCGCACACCAGCCGGAAATACGTGAAATGGCAAAAATCGGTGTAAACAATTCTCTCGGAATTCCAAGCATAGTATATACAAATCCACTGTAAAAGTCAACATTGGCACAGACCGGTTTGTAAAGATGGCGTTTCTTCATCAAAAGTCTGGCTGCCACCTTTTCCACTGTCTCATATAATTTAAACTCATCGCGAAGTCCTTTGACATCGGAAAGTTTTTTCGCATACTTTTTCAGTACGACCTCACGCGGATCGGATTCGGTATATACCGCATGTCCCATTCCGTAGATCAGGCCGCTGCCGTCAAATGCTTTTTTGTCAAGAATCTTTGACAGATACTCGGTGATCGCTGCCTTATCTTTCCAATCCGGGCAATGTTCTTTGATGTCGTCAAACATCTGCAGCACTTTCAGATTGGCTCCTCCGTGGCGAGGCCCCTTCAATGAACCGATCGACGCGGAGATGGCCGAATACGTATCGGTTCCGGAAGATGTTACTACGTGGTTCGTAAAGGTCGAGTTATTACCGCCGCCGTGCTCGGCATGAAGCACGAGTGCCACATCGAGAACTTTCGCTTCTAACGGCGTAAATTTTCCGTCCGGACGGATCATCTGCAGGATATTTTCTGCCGTAGACATCGACTTGTCGGGCGTGCGGATCACAAGGGTATCGTCAAATTTGAAATGACGATAGGAATGATACGCATATACGGAAATAACCGGCAGCTTACTGATCAGCTGCAACGACTGGCGCAGTACATTCGGCACGGAAATATCATCCGGGCTTTCATCGTACGAATACAAGGTCAGCACACTTTTCTGCAGTGCATTCATCAGGTTTTCACTCGGCGCTTTCATGATGACATCACGAACAAAATGAGCAGACAATTCCCGGAGACTCGATAATATATTTTTAAAACTCTCAAACTGCTCCGGTGTCGGCAGCTCTCCAAAGAGAAGCAGATAGGTCGTCTCTTCAAATGCATATCGTTTGTTCTGGTAACTTTTTACAAGATCTTCCACATCATATCCCTGATAATAAAGTTTTCCCGGCCCCGGAACTTTATTGCCGTCCTCATCGTATTGATATGAAACGACATCCGCGATCTCGGTCAGTCCGGTCAATACCCCTTTTCCATTGGAATCACGAAGTCCACGTTTGACGTCGTATTCTTCATATAAATGCTGACTGATCTTACCGGATAACATACAATAATTTACAAGATCATCAAATTGTGTATCTAAGTCCCCGTCTAACTGCATCATTGATTTATTGTCCATAATCTGCGCCTCCTTTTACTTTCTTTTGTTCTTTCGCCATCCTAAGACGTGTAAAAGCGTACAAGCCACTTAAAAATGCGACCGTACGCTTTTATATTATAACATATTTATGAGAAAAATGCAAATCACCATTCTTCCGCCGGCATAACCTTCACATATTTACACGCTGTAGTGAATTTTTTCGCCTTGGTTGCAGCAAGAAACTTGTATGCTCCCTTTTTCGTCTTCTTTCCATACACGTTGTAGACTGTCGGCACTTCTCCCACAGACTTCTTCCATTTTTTGTCAAATTTACAGGTGTAAACCGTCGTCTTGGTTTTATTCCAGGTATAACGATATGCATTCCCTTTCTTTTTGCAGACAATCTTTTTCACTTTATCCGCTTCTTTTACATGATAGGTAACTTTTTGTTTTTTGGCAAAGGTAATTGCTTTCGCCTTTTTCACGGTAAAGATCTCACCTAATGTGACTTTTCCCAAAACTGCGTTTCCATGGGATTCATTGGCCTCCACTTTCGTCGCCCTGCCATTTACATACAGTTTTTCGACGACATTTTCGCCATCTGCACCGTTAAACAGCAGCTTCGTAACCTGCTTCGGAGAAACCAGCTCTTTTACCTTGGCAGACACCCAGGATACGCCCATATCAAACACGGTACTCTGCTTTGCTGACAATGTGATCCGATTAACCTTTCCATGGATCACGCCCTCTCCGAAGATTGAATTGCTGATCTGCAGCGTATTTGCACTCCCCGGAAGCGCACTGTCTTCGCAGGAGGTATTGTGTGGCAGTACAATATCTTTCCAACTGTCACACCCGGAAAAGCACGCATATCCCAATGTAATATTTTCCGGCAGGGTTACCCCCGACAACTGCTTACATTCATAAAAGGAAAGTGCCTGTATTCTCTGCACGGTATCCGGGATTACAATTTCTTCCAGATATTGGTCAATCCCCCCACCAATCTTTTTTGCCGCTTCATAATGATCTCCTTCCGGATATCCGATCCGGCGCACCCGGTAACCATCAAGTTCGGACGGAATGACTATTTTCCTTTCTGTGGAAGAAACCGCACAGATTGAAATTTCTTTTTTCTGTTCATCCAGCACATAATACGTATAAATACCGGAAGTATGGTACCGCGTCTCTTCTGCATGACAGACAGCCGGGATCAGCAGACAGAAACTCAGAAGCATTACCAGCACTTTCTGATTTAAACTGATTTTCATGTTCATATTCTCCTCTGCATTTCTTTTGTTTGCCCTTTAGTATAACATACTTTGTGGCGCCAAAAAAGAGTTTTGTGATAAGCGGGAAAAATTTGTGACAAACGGGAAAAAAGCAGCGGTCAGACGTTTTAGGGGATATCTGGCCGCCGCTTTTTGTATCTATGCTTTTGTAATTATACAGAACCTACTCATTTCCTTTTTCATGCTTTCCGCGGATCGAATATACCACCCAGTCTGCAATATTCGTTGCATGATCTCCGATCCTCTCAAGATATTTGGCGATCATCAGGATATCTGCTGCTTTCTCGCCAATTTCAGTATTTTGGTTAATGAGATTGATAATCTGCGTCTTAATGCTGTCGAAACAGTCGTCTACCTGATCATCCATGTAGATGACTTTCGTTGCCAATTCATCGTCTTTGTTGACAAATGCGCCGATGCTCTTTTCTACCATCTGCATCGTGATCGCTGACATTTCCTGAATCGGAGCAAGGTCGATCGTTCCACCTACTTCTGCCATGGATACTGTGATCTCGGCGATGTCGGCTGCCTGATCCCCAATTCTTTCCATATCTGTGATCATTTTAAGTGCCGAGCTGATCAGACGGAGATCGCGCGCTACCGGCTGCTGCTGGAGCAGAAGCTTCATACAGATGCTTTCAATGTCACGTTCTTTGTGATCGATCTCAAGATCGAAGGCAATCGTCTCTTTCGCCGTCTTCAGATTTTTGTTTAAAAGCGCATCTACCGCCATCTCAATCGCACGGCAGATCAAACTTCCCATCTCGATCATTTCATCGTTTAACGTCTCTAACTGTCGGTCAAATCGATTTCTCATATCATCCAAACCTCCCTGTGATATAATCTTCTGTTCTTTGGTCTTTTGGCATGGAAAAGAGCTGCTCTGTCTTTCCGCTTTCTATGATCTCTCCTAAAAGGAAAAATACGGTGCGGTCCGAAATACGGGTTGCCTGCTGCATGTTATGCGTTACCATGACGATCGTGTATTTATCCTTTAATTCAATGGCAAGATCTTCAATCTTTGAGGTAGAGATCGGATCCAGTGCCGACGTCGGTTCGTCCATCAGGATAACTTCCGGATCTACGGCAAGTGCTCTCGCGATGCAGAGACGCTGCTGCTGTCCACCGGAAAGTCCCAGCGCACTCTTTTTCAAGCGGTCTTTGAGTTCGTCCCAGATTGCCGCCTGACGAAGGGATGTCTCCACGATCTCATCCAGTTTTGCTTTATTGCGGATTCCATGCGTACGCGGACCATACGCGATATTATCATATACGCTCATCGGAAATGGGTTTGGTTTCTGAAATACCATGCCCACCCGCTTTCTCAGCATATTGATGTCCATATTTCCATAAATATCTTCCTGATCCAGTCTCACACTTCCGGTAATACGGCATCCCTCAACCAGATCATTCATACGGTTTAAGCATTTCAAAAATGTCGATTTTCCACATCCACTTGGCCCGATAAATGCGGTAATTTCATGCTCTGGGATATCAAGTGCGATTTCTTTTAATGCATGAAAATCCTGATAATATAGATCAAGATGATCAATTTCAAATTTATTCATTGTCTTCTCTCCTAATACTTATTTATTTTTTTCGCCACAAAGGTGGATCCTAAGTTAATCAACATTACGATAACAAGCAATACTACAGCTGTAGCATAGGCTTGATCCATATACAATCCCTCACTGGAAAGTGAATACATATGTACCGCCAGTGTTCGTGTGGATGAAAATATATTTTTCGGCATTTCTGCCACCGTTCCTGCGGTGTAGATCAACGCCGCGGTCTCTCCTACAATTCGTCCCATCGCCAGGATGATTCCGGAAGAAATACCCGGTATCGCCGGTGGAAGAACGATGCGGAATACGGTTCTTAATTTTCCTGCCCCAAGTCCAAAACTTCCTTCACGGAAGGAATCCGGCACTGCCAAAAGCGCCTCTTCTGTCGTTCGCATAATGACCGGCAGCACCATGATCGATAATGTCAATGCTCCTGCTAACAAAGACAAGCCCATCTTACACGTTGTCACGAAAAACAACATACCAAACAATCCATAAACGATGGACGGAATTCCTGTCAATGTCTCTGCCGTAATACGAACCACTTCTACGATCTTATTGCCTTTTTTCGCGTATTCTACCATATAAATAGCCGCGCCGATTCCAAATGGAATTGCAATTACAAGGGCAAGTATCGTCATCCATATCGTGTTAATCAGTGCCGGCAGCATCGACGCATTTTCGGTCGTATAATGCCAGGCAAATAATTGTGGTGTCAGGTTCGGGATTCCGTTGATAAGGATATATCCGATCAAAAATCCCAGCGACACTACCGTAAATAATACGGAAATTGCGATCAGCACAAAGAACACGAAGGAAACCGGATGCTTTATGCTGCTTTTCAATTTTTGCGAGGCGGATTGAATATTGATATTTTCTCCTGCTTTCTGCATCATTTACTCCTCCGTTTCATTACTGAAAATAATAAGTTTATGATTAAAACAAAGACAAACAATACCACGCCGGTCGCGATCAACGCCTCCCGGTGGAGATCCTGTGCGTATCCCATCTCAATCGCGATATTTGTTGTCAATGTCCGGACTCCCTGCAAAATTCC
>DJNB01000007.1:15748-16538 GCA_002435545.1 Lachnoclostridium sp. UBA6475 | reverse complement strand
TAAGGGTATCAAAGTATTTTGACAAGTCCAGTATCACTGCGAATGTATAGCCTTGTTCTGCATACTCTTTTACCTTTAGGATTGCATCTTTCGCGCTTCTGTTTGGTCGATAGCCATAACTGTCTTCCGCAAACAGTGGTTCATAGATTGGCACTAACCGTTGCGTTATTGCCTGTTGAAGTGTACGGTCTATCACTGTCGGTATGCCGAGTTTTCGCACACCTCCATCTGGTTTGGGAATCTCAACTCGTCTCACGGGAGACGGCGTATATTTACCTCGATATATACGGTCTGTTAACTCTTGTTGATGTTCCCTGAGATAGGGAAGAGCGTCTTCGATAGTCATCCCATCGATTCCCGGTGCCCCCTTGTTTGCCTTCACTCTTTTATACGCTCTGTTAAAGTTATCTTTATACAGTATCGCTTCCAAGAGTTTCGGCTGTGCACTGTCTCTTTCTTTCCATATCCGATTGAATGACCTGCGCGCTTTCGCATACCCTTCATGTTCCGCATTATCTCTTTGCGAACAGCCATTGTTTTCCATGTTTTCTGCCATATACGGTCATTCCTCCTTTCTCGGTCATACTCAAGACTCCTACTGATTCGGTCCTTCACCTCTCGGCTACTATGACCTCTGCTGACTTCTGTGCGTTCAGCATTACTTTTGGTAATGGTTACCTCTTTCAAGGCGTACCGCACAGACCTCCCCAGGTACCACACGTTTCTTCCTCTCCATCCATCTGCCTCATTTATCATGCATGATTCCGTGTAGTTATTGGACTTCGACTTG
>DJNB01000007.1:13657-15679 GCA_002435545.1 Lachnoclostridium sp. UBA6475 | reverse complement strand
GAGATTTGCCCGTGAGTCAGTTTACTCCTCACATCCAGCTTCCTTCAGATTCCACCTTACGATGGACACCCTTGCCTTCGGCTATATCCTTCCCACTACCGGGCGGATTTGGGACTTTAACCCTTAAGAAACGTGCGCCGCTGGGCGCACATATGGGAAAGGCAACCTATTTTATCTCTTTAGGTTGCCTTTTTCGCTCCCAGAGCATACAAAAAAGCAGCCGGAGTCGCTCAAACGAGCGATCCCGGCTGCCTTTTTTAACAATCCAAGATATTAACTCCCCACTAAAACGCCAATATCGGAACAAGATAAACGACTGCGATTAAAAGGACATTTACGATCATCGCAAGGGCGCCAAGCCCGATTCTTTTTCCAATACTTTCCAGTTTTAGAAGATATATATTTACGCCCCAGTCGGCGAGGAGGCACAGGATCCAAAGGGTATACAGTACGGTTCCGTCGATGGTGTCGGATTCTCCGAGGAGAAAACCGATGATCAATACGATCATGTTGCCGATGACGTACCGGATCATATCCGGCTTGCATTTTGTGAAGATTACCGTTGCCAGGCAGAGCATTGCTGCTGCCATGAGGTAAAATGCAGTCTGATCCAGCAGTTTTCCGGCTGCTGCCTGCCAGATGATCCCCGCGATAAGTAACACTGCCGCGATGAGTGCACGGCATCCCGTCGTCAGATGCTCCAATATTTTATTATACATTTCCAGACCATTCCTTTCTGTTCATCAATTCTCTTATGTTACGTATTCCCACAAGTTCAACGCCCGATACATCGAGATTGCCGCTCTTTTCAATGGAAATTTTATTGGCAAGAGGGAGTATGCACGTCTTGTAACCGGTTTTGACCGCCTCTGCCACGCGTTTTTCTGCCTGCGGCACTGCACGCACTTCGCCGACAAGTCCCACCTCGCCGAAGATCACCGTGTGATCGTCGATGGCGCGGCCGCTCTGGCTGGAGATGAGTGCGGCAATGATGGCAAGGTCAAGTGCAGGCTCTGTGATCCGCATACCACCGGCGACGTTGACATAGGCATCGCAGTCGGACAGCTGCATACCAAGGCGTTTTTCTACGACCGCGATCAGGAGATTCACGCGGTTATAATCGGTGCCTGCCGCGGTTCGGCGCGGCATATTGAAGTAGGTGTGGCATACCAGTGCCTGGACTTCGATCATAAACGAACGCGTGCCCTCGATCGCGCAAGCAACTACCGAACCGGATTCGCCGACCGGCTTTCCCTGCAGCATATATTCTGACGGATTGGGAACTTCTACCAGTCCCTGACCGCGCATTTCAAATACGCCAATCTCGTTGGTGGAACCAAAACGGTTTTTCACGCCGCGCAGGATACGGTACGAAGCCGCCGCGTCGCCTTCAAAATAAAGCACCGTATCTACCATATGCTCCAGCATACGGGGACCGGCGACATTTCCCTCTTTGGTTACATGACCGACGATAAATATTGTGATGCCCTTTTTCTTCGCGATCCGCAGGAGAACGCCTGTGATCTCGCGCACCTGGCTCATGCTGCCCGGCGCCGCGTCTACGGCATCGTCGTACATCGTCTGAATCGAGTCGATGATCGCCACTTTCGGCTGTAACTGATCAATCGCGCCTTCGATCGAAGTGATGTTCGTCTCTGCCAGAAGAAAGATCGAATCTGAAAATTCGCCGATACGGTCTCCACGAAGTTTGATCTGCTGAAGCGATTCCTCGCCGGAGACGTAGAGCACCTTTTCCTGTTTGTCCGATAAATGCTTGCACATTTGCAGCAAAAGCGTCGATTTTCCAATTCCCGGATCTCCCCCGACTAACACAAGAGAACCTGCGACAATTCCTCCGCCGAGGACGCGGTCAAGTTCCCGGATGCCGGTCTGCAGACGCGGTGTATTTTCCGTTCGGATCTCGCGCATTTTGGCAGGTTTTACCAGTTCCGACGGAACCATCACTTTTTCCTTTCCCGTCGAAGTCTTTGCCACCGGCGCCTCTTCCATCGTATTCCAGGC
>DJNB01000007.1:4089-13505 GCA_002435545.1 Lachnoclostridium sp. UBA6475 | reverse complement strand
CTTCGGTCTGGCACCGATTTCTAAATCTCTTCGTCCGTAACTGTTAGCACTTAATTACTTTTACAGATGCTTTCTTTCCTTCATCTAACTCAATGCTGACATTGAGCTTTCCACCAAGATTTGTCTTCATCTTACCAAGCTCCACATCTTCCAGAAGCACTTTGTACTCCTGCGAAGGTTCCAATTCAAGAGTAAATCCAAGATCTCCGGCAGCCTCTACCCGGAAAGAAATCACTTCTCCATCGTTTTTAAAATCTGTTACTGCACTTCCCGGAACCGATTCATATACAAACGAACCATTTTTTTCAAGTTTCGTGATCTCCTTGAAAGTTTTTACTTTGTACAAATCCCCTTGAAATTCGAAATCTGCTTTCTTGGTCTTTGCATCCAAAAGGTAGTTTCCAAAACTTAATGTTCCATTGTCTTCCTTCCGGATCAATTCCTCTACAACGCTCATTTTCTTATCCTCCTTGGTTTCTTTTCACTCCCACCGGATTCAATTTCTATCTATAATTCATTATAACAAAAATCGACAAAGAATACTATCCTTTTTTTATGATTTTTTGTACACAAACACTGTCATTTTTTATTGAGATGCGAACTTCATCACCAATGTGGATCTCACCATCGACAATTTTTTGTGCGAGTGCATCTTCAATCTCTTTCTGGATCGTACGGCGGAGCGGTCTTGCCCCATAATCCTTGTCAAAGCCTTTCGCTGCGACATGATCCACCAGTGGTTTCGCATACGTAAGCCGGATGTCCATCTGCTTTTTCACGCGCTTTTTAAAGCCGGCGAGCATGTTGGACGCAATCTTGTGGATATCTTCTTTGGACAGCATATGAAATACCAGAATCTCATCAATACGATTGATAAATTCGGGTTTGAAAATATGCTTGACTTCCTCCATGACACCTTCGCGCATACGCTTGTAATCCGCAGCCGCATCTTCCTGCTGTAAAAAGCCAAGTGTCTTCGGCGATACAATGCGGTTTGCTCCTGCATTTGACGTCATGATAATGATCGTATTTTTAAAATCTACCTGGCGTCCCTGCGAATCCGTCAGTCTTCCGTCTTCCAAAATTTGTAAAAGCATATTAAATACATCCGGATGTGCTTTCTCGATCTCATCAAACAAAAGGACAGAATACGGGTTACGGCGCACTTTTTCACTGAGCTGGCCGCCCTCTTCAAAACCGACATACCCCGGAGGTGAACCGATCATCTTGGAGACACTCTGCTTTTCCATGTATTCCGACATATCGACGCGGATCATATTTTTTTCCGAACCAAACACGGCTTCTGCAAGTGTCTTGGAAAGTTCGGTCTTTCCGACACCGGTCGGTCCGAGGAACAAAAAGGAACCGATCGGACGGTTCGGATCTTTTAGACCCACGCGTCCTCTCCGGACAGCGCGTGATACTGCTTCCACTGCTTCGTTCTGTCCGATCACACGCTCATGCAGGATTTTTTCCAGTTTGCGGAGACGCCTTGTCTCGTCTTTTTCCATCCGGCTTACCGGAATCTTCGTCTGACGCGACACAACTTCCGCAACATGGAATTCCTCCATGACTTTCCGTTTCTTTTTCTGCTTCTTTTCCCATTTTTCCTGCGCCTGCGCAAGTTCCTGTTCGATTATCACTTCTTCTTTACGGAGCGCGATCGCATATTCCATATCGTCTGCGGCAACTGCATTTTCTTTTTCCTGCTGTAATTCTTCCAGTTTCTCTTTTTTATCGTTAAAAAGTTCTTCCCTTTCGCGCATACTGCTCAAATTGAGACGGGAAGCCGCTTCATCGATCAGATCAATGGCTTTGTCCGGCAAAAAACGGTCATTGATATAACGGTCAGACAATTTGACGGCTGCTTCTATGGCTTCGTCACTGATCGTAATCCGATGATATTCCTCATAATAACTGCGGAGTCCTTTTAAAATATTAACGGCCTGCACGATCGTCGGTTCTTCTACGATCACCTGCTGAAAACGACGGTCGAGCGCCGAATCTTTTTCGATGCGTTTGCGGTATTCTTCGCGCGTTGTCGCGCCGATGATCTGGACTTCGCCACGGGACAGCGCCGGTTTCAGGATATTGGCGGCATCCATTGCGCCCTCTGCGCCGCCGGCTCCGAGAATCATATGAAGTTCATCGATAAACAAAATGATATTGCCGGCATCTGCCGTCTCCCGCAGACAGCGTTTGATGCGTTCTTCAAACTGACCGCGGTATTTGGTTCCGGCTACCATACCGGACAGATCCAGGGCAAGGATACGGACATTTTTCAGGGAATCCGGCACGTCGCCTTCGTGGATCCGCCTTGCGAGTCCCTCTACGATCGCCGTCTTGCCGACACCCGGCTCACCGAGAATGCAGGGATTATTTTTTGTCCTTCTTCCAAGAATTTCCATTACACTTTCAATCTCATTCTCCCTGTCAAATACCGGATCCAAATTTCCTTCTTCCGCTTCTTTTACAAGATCTTTCGCATGTTTATCAAGAAATGGTGTCGCAGAACGTCTTGTGTCGTCTTTTTCTCTGGAAGACATAAAATCCGTCTTCGCAAACTCAGCGTCCATCTGCGCCATCTCTGCGGCATCCATGTAAATTTTCCGCATATTGGTCTGTGCTTCGGAGAGCATTTCGCCGGCCGTCGTGTCCCTCTGTTTGACAAGCGCCATCAAAAGATGCTCCGTTCCCATTTTTTGTCTTTCGTGCCGGGCAAGTATGCCGGCATCCTCAACGATCTTCTGCAGGATCGGCGTAAATGGGACTTCCGACGAATGATCTTTCTTACTCTGCTTCATTTTCTTCGCAGCATCCGGGAACTTTTCCTCTAAAAAAGTATCCGGGATTCCGTTATTTTGCAGAATTTCTTTGGCCGCTCCCTCCGCTGCGGTGAGGGCAGCAAGCAAATGTTCCGTCCGGACTGCCTGCACACCACTTCCCCAGGCAAGATTTGCTGCTGTCTGCAATGCCTTTTCCGCACTTTTTGTTATATTATCCAATCTATTGATTCCTTTCTATCTGACTAATTTATCGGCAGGCACGATGAACTGCCGCTTTTCCCACAAGGGTTCGTCATTTTCCCCGTGAGCTAAAAATCCATCTCGTTTAATTCTTTTTTGCCGCGGTTTAATCTTCTGCGCAGCAGCATATTGAGTATAACGATGAGCAGGACAAGGACAACGATGGAAAGTCCTATGATGAGCGCAAACATCCACGTCTCCGGTTTGACTTCCACGTCACTCGCCACATTGCCGCCCTGGTTTACCTTCTGTGTCATCGTTCCGGTGTAACGCTGCAATGTCTTTTCCTGCCTGTCGTATTGGTACAGGGTAGGCTCGTCCGATGCCCCTTTCAGATACATCAACAGGTAGTTGTTATCGAGGTCATTTTTCATCGTATAAGCCGGTACACTTTTTCCGTCGATATCTACCGATGTTTTCACATATCCGGAAGGGATGACCTCTTCATCTTTGACATCCATTACCTCAAACTGGTACTGATTCTGAATATAGATCGCACCTTCTTTTTCATAGACGGAAAATGTGATGTTGGAAGTTCCTTTTTCCTCCTGTTCACGTACTTTTGTCTCGGATTCTGTCTCTTTTACCACTTTGATTTGAAATGTGCGTTTATCGCCGGATTCTGCCGTAACGACAAGTTTCATCTCGTTTTCGCCGGGCATCAGTTCTTCATTGCCCTTGAGGCGTATCCGCTGCTTGCCGTTGGCCGGTATTGCGTTATAATACAGCTTGTCCGTATTGCAGTCTACCTTGATCGTATATTCCAGCACCTCTGTGTTAAACTGCGGAGACATGGAAACTGCGTGAAATGACAAGCCTTTCAGCTTGGTATTCGTATTTAACGGGGTCGGTGTCGGCGTTGGTGCTGTGGACACCGCCGGGGCTGCCGGATCTGCTGCCGGATTCCCCGCCTCGTCTGCTGCCGCTTTTTCTCCCGTCACACTAAGAACGACGCGGTTGGAAAAAATTGACAGCTTTTTTCCTTCACTGTCGAGGATCTTCGGCTTTCCCTCCGCCTGTATCGCCACAGCACCTTCCGCCACTGCCTGAAACTGCAGTGAGTAGGTGCGGGTATTTACCGTCTCTTCATTTCCCACGGACTGGATGCTCAGCAGTCCATTGCCGCCGCTTACCTTTTTCCCTCCTTCGACAAATTGGAGGATGTCGGCATCATAGGACACTTTCATCTTTACATCATTAAATCCATCCTGCGATGTAATGCGGCATACGACCGTGACGTTATCATCTTTCGTTACTTCTGCCGCACTTGCGGAAAATTCCACGACTGCACTTGCCGCCAGACTTTTGCTTGGAACCGCAAGAAAGCCGAGACAGGCAAAGATAAAACTCATTACAAATACTATTTTTTTCACTCTGACACTCCATTTCTGAAGGAATCCCTTCTATCTTGGTGCAGCACAGTTCACTGCCGGCATATTGTCATAAACCGGAATCGAAAATACGAGCGGCGTGCTGTCAAGCATACCATTGTACGCATTTTTCGTCTTCAATGCCTCGGAGTTTGCTGCTTCTACATTTGTCATATATTGATGATTGTATGTACCGGTTGGTGTTACATTAAATTTCTGCAGATATCCCGTGTTTTGTCCACGGTTGATATAGTTGCTGCCGATATACATCGCACCACCCACGATGGAACGATACGGATTGTTCCACGGACGAAGATACGTATCTCCCGTGCTCGCCCAGTTCAGTCCTTTGAGGGCAGGGTTCGTACCGCTTGTCGCTCCAATGTTATAAAAATTGTAAATTCCCGGATATTCTTCTGTTGTACCGGTCACTGCGATACTTGTTGTCGTCGCCCCGGTCACTACTTCCTGTTTGACACGCGATGCCAGATGATAAGGACTGACACCGGAGTCTTTTGCCGCATCCAGAAATGCGTCTACATAAGAAATCTCTTTTTGTGTCCCCGTCTGATCGTCGGTGTACTGGAAGGTACTGTCGGCAAATGGCGTATTGGCTAAAATTTTCTGCAATCCCGCCGTTGTCTGATATTGTGCCTGATATTCCAGCTGTTCAAACTGAAATACGCCCTGGATCGTAAGGAAGTTTCTTGGATCCATATAGTACATTACCGCTTCTTTGGACGCCTGCACCCAGCTGGAGCCGTCAAATACTTTCCATTTGCCGGTTGCCGCATCGTAAGCACCCTCTTCTTTGGATTTCCATGCCTCGGACTTCGAATTGGAGATCAGACTCCGTCCCAGCACACATTCCTGCTCTACCGCCGTATTCCAGTCGATGCCGGTCTTATAAGCGGTAAACTGCCAGTATGGATAGGACGCATGGAGTTTGCGGAGTGCATCTTTGTACGAATCCGGGAATCCCTGTGCCGTAAGTTCTGCCTCAAAATCGCGCTGGCTGAGGACAGTCACTGCCACTTTTTTCTGCACTTTTTTCTTGGTCAGTTTGATATATTTAGACTGCACATATCCGGTATATGGCGTTCCATAATAATCAAATGCGATCTGATACCATTTTTGCTTTTTCACGGTTCTTACTTTTTTGATCGTCACATACTGCTTTTTCGCAAGAACAAGTTCTTTGCCGCGGATCTTATAATATGCCCCTGCTTTTCCCGGCTTTTTGCGGACGCGGAGAGCCGTCTTTACGCCTGTCACAAGTCCTGCTCCCGGAGAACTGAGGTTCATTTTCACATCGCTTTCTTTTATGTACCCTTTGCGTTTTTTCTTTTTATCCTTATATTGAACGCGGAACCACTTGGTCTTTCCCTTCGTTTTTTCTCCCAGGATCTTCATGGCTTTTCCTTTTTTCAAAACCGTGCGCTTCTTCCCGGCCGTATTTTTGTAAATGATCGTATTTTTCTTTGCGGCTGCCGCCTTTACCGATACCGCCTTATAACTAACTTTGGTTCGGTATACCGTAACAGTCGTCGGCTGTGGTTCTACGTAAGGAGCCGCGGTCACTTCCGGAGTGGCTGTCGGCGCTGCCGTCGGTGCTGCCGTTGGTGCCGTTCCTTTGATGATATATTCTGCTGCCGCATATCCCTCTTTTCCATTATAGGAAATCTTTACCCAGTTATGACCGTCTGCCGTACCGGCATCCTCGAGGTAGGTAACGACGGAGTTGTTGGGAATTTTTACAATTACGTTGCTATCTTTTTCAGGTGTTCCAAATTTAGGTTCACTTCGCATCTTTAGGTCTGCACCTTCCGTCTTTACATAAGCCGCCTCACCAGCATGACTTACTGTCGTCTGCCATCCCGCCGTCTGCGGTCCCAAAAGACCCAGCACAAGGCAGAGGCAGAGCCACAATGAAATTCGTAACTTCATATTCTTTTCCTTCCTTTCGTTTCTCACACTATCTTCAACAGACGTCATTCCGCATTTTGAACGACAAAATACGTCCGTACCTGTTCTTCTGTCCAGCTTTTTACAACACGCAGAGACGCCTCATTCAGACACTCTTTGACCTCTTCCTCCGTATAGGCGCGCTGTTGATGACATTCATCGTAACGCTCATACATCCCTGTCGCCTTATCTTCGGTAAAAATGGTAAGCAGATACTCATTGATATGAGCCGCTTCGTCATACGTATTGTCCCAGATCATCAAGGCATCCTCTGTCTCATCGACGCGTGTCTGATTTCCCATGACTTTTTGAAAACAATACGCGGTCTTCATATCCAACACTGCCACTCCATTTTCTGTCAAAGCCTCTTTGATACAGCGGAACATCGACCGCAGTTCCTCCTTTGACAACAGATAATTCATGGAGTCACATATACATAGTACCACATCTGCCGGTTTATGCAACGAAAAATCTGTCATATTCTGCTCAAAATACAAAATATTTTCCATTCCCTGCGTTTTTTCCGATGCTTTTGCGAGCATATCCGGCGAAAGATCGATCCCCGTCACTTCATATCCCGCCTCGGCAAACCGCCGCACCATCTCGCCGGTTCCACAGCCGAGTTCACAAATATGCCCCGTCCGGATCCCCTTTTCCCGTAAAATGTTCTGCAGCATCGTAAACCATTCATCGTACGGAATTTCCTCCATCATTTCATCGTAGATCATGGCAAATTGTTCGTACATCCCGACAACTCCTTTCCATTTCCATTGGTTTGTTGGTAACTGAAAGCCTTATAATACTTCGATCTCTTTGTTCAGCGAAAAGGAATACAATACTTTTTTTATTACCGGTTTACTGGTAATTTTTTCCAGTGCTTCTGCATACACTTCCATCTGCGTCCGGTATCGTTTTACCAGTACCTCTTCCTGTCCTTTTTCCAGATGATCGGTCTTATAATCCATCAATACGATTCCGCCATCCGTCTCGTAAAATCCATCGATGATTCCCTGCACAAGAACACGCTCGTCGCTCGCAGTCTCCTGTACTTCCTGCGCGGAGACACTTGTCACAAATGGCTGCTCGCGGTACAATTTCCCGGATTTTTCCGCCTCGGTCATCGCCCGGCCAAGAGCCGAATGCAAGAACCGCACCACCTTCCACGGCCGGATAAACTCTTTTTCCTGCGCATGGATTCTTCCTGATTGTACCATATCTTCCAGCTGGTTTTCCACTTCTTTTTCGTCCACTGCCGCGGCAAAACAAAGCGAAGCCATAACCTGATGCCATGCCGTACCGTATCCTGCCCCGGCAAGCGCCCCGCTGTCTTCCCCGTCTTTTCTTGCAAAAGCCGGAACCGGCGACTGATTGTCGAGCGCATCGCTGTATAAAATGGTAAAGTTTTCCTCTTCACTTTCTTCCATCGATTTCTTTTTCAGATCGGAAACGGACACTTTGGTCGGAATCTCATCTTCGACCTGCCGGTGAAACTCTTCCATAAAATGGAGAATCTCTTCGGTTTCTTTATCATATACAACAGATGTGTCAAAATTACACAACATGGTTTGATCCAGGATCCGGTCTGCCTGTCTGGCAATTTCCCTGTCTTGTATCTCACTGCCGTCGATCTCAATCAGCTCAAATACCGGATTTTTCAATACTACCGGTAAGATCCATTCAAAATAAGAACCGGCCGTAGCTCTGCAGTAATACCCGCTGTTTCCCTGCCACATTTTTTCCGTTACGCTTCCGGTAAGAATTAATTTTTCCTTAGCGCGCGTCATCGCCACATAGAGGATACGCATCTCCTCTGCCAGATCTTCATTGGCATTGATGCGGCTGAGTGCCGTATAATAGACACTTTTCTTTTTCGTTCCCAGTTCACTGTCGATCACATCGGATCCAATCCCGGCATCGCTGTTGACAACGACAAAATCGCGTTCCGCATGTCCCAGTTTTTTATGCATCGCTGCGACAAAGCAGATCGGAAATTCCAGGCCTTTGCTCTTATGTATCGTCATGATCTGCACGACATTTTCCTTATCGCCGCTCAGATTCACTTCACCGAAATCCTCCTCCCGCTCTTTGATTCCCCGGATATAACGGACAAATTGAAACAGCCCCTGATACGACCCCTGGTCAAATTCACGCGCCATCTCCAAAAGCAGTTCGACGTTTGCCTTCCGCTGGAGGCCATTTCCCATGGTTTCCAGAAAATACAGCAGTTTCGTCTCGTCAAGAACTTCTTCCAATATATCAAACACCGGCATATAACTTGTCTTTTCCCGCCAGCGCTCCAATTTTTCTAAAAATGTATCCACTTTTTCTTCCAGCGCTTCTTCGCCGCTGTACCGGCAGAGTGCATCATAAAACTGGTTTTCCGCGCTGTTTCCGCGTATTCTTGCCAGTTCATCATCCGTCAGACCGCCAATCGGACCACGCAGCACTGCCGCAAGGGCGATGTCCTGCCTTGGATTGTCAAGAATTGTCAGGAGATTTACGATAATGCGAATCTCCTTTGTGTCAAAGAAACCGCTTTTCGCCTCCAGATGTGCCGGGATTCCGTGTGCATTCAGCACCTCCAGAAGTTCCTGCCCTCCATTTTGTGTCGAGCGCATAAGGATGGCGATATCTCCGTATTTTGCCGGGCGGTATGCTCCGTCCCCGCCAAGCACCTGCATCGGATCGTCAGAATTTACATATTCATCGATGACATCGGCGATCAGATGTGCCTCCGTCTCCTTATCGGCTTTGTCGGAAATGCCATACACCGTCACACGGTCTGCGTGGCGCTTTTCGGTCGCCGGGAAATCCGCCCCCAGATACAGTTTTGCCTCGTCATCGTATGCAATGCCGCCAAAATCTTCCTGCATGATATCCGTAAATACGGCATTGGCGGCCTCCAGTACGACATCCCTGCTCCGGAAATTTTTCGTCAGAAATACAAGGCGGTTTTTCGCGCCCTCTGTCGTCTCATACGTCGTCATTTTTTCCAGAAAAAGATCCGGCCGCGCCTTGCGGAAACGGTAAATACTCTGCTTGATGTCACCCACCA
>DJNB01000007.1:0-4077 GCA_002435545.1 Lachnoclostridium sp. UBA6475 | reverse complement strand
TAAAACGGTTATTTTCCTTCGCCACACTGCTCAGCAAAAGTTCCTGCACCAGGTTGGAATCCTGGTACTCGTCGATCATGATCTCATGAAACTGCTCCGAAAGTTCTTCTGCTGCCTGCGTGCGCACGATCCGGCCGTTTTCTTTTTTGACAAGAATTTCCAGTGCCATCTGTTCCAGATCATTGAAATCCGCTATATTTTTCTCCCGTTTCGCCTCCCGGTAACGCTCTGCAAATTTTTCCGCCAGCGATAAGAATGTAAGGAGTTTTCCACGCATCTGCTTCATCGTATCCAATAACGCCGGCAGATCTTCCGCCAGAAGATCCGGCTGGATTTTTTTCAACAGCGCTTTGACCGCATTGCGCGCGTCCTGCACGTATAATTTTTTTTCTTCTTCAACCTCCGATTCTTTTTGAGCCGGCAGCCGCCCAAAGGAAATCTCCGCCATCCGTTTTCGAAGCGCATCAAACGAACCGATCTCGTCAAATAACTCAAACTGGCTTCGTTCCTTTTGCAGGAAATCAACGTACGCCCGCGGGCCTCCCTGCGACTCACACAGGGCAAGCCATATGTCATATTGATTGTAAATTCCCCTGCCCAGATTTTTCACATATTCCATAATTTTTTGGATAAAAACGGTCTGCTCCAGTTCTTCCTCGCTCTCACAGGACAAAAACTGCCGCATACGTGCAAAGAAGTCTGCCGGAAACGGCTCGCTCATCGCATCGTTATACAATTTTAAAATGATCTTTTCGATCTCCGTATCGCTCTTGATAAATTTTGCCATCTTCGCCATATCGACAAAATCGTCGTCAAGTCTTGTATATTCTTCTTCGAGGAGTTCCGCAAGCACGTCGGAACGGATCATATTTAACTCGCTTTCATTTGCCACACGATAGCTTGGATCGACTCCGGTCTGATGAAAATAATTCTGTATGATGTAGCCACAGAAACTATGTATCGTAGAGATCTGAGTCACGGGAAGCAGCATGACCTGTTTCTGCAAATGACGGTTTTCCGGGTCTTCCTCCAATTTCTTTTCGAGCGCCGTCTGCAGTTTCTCCTTCATCTGCGCCGCCGCCAGCCGGGTAAATGTTACGATGACAAATTCATCGATATTCACCGGATTGACCGGGTCTGTCACCTGCGATACGATACGTTCGATGAGTACTGCCGTCTTGCCGGAACCTGCCGCCGCGGACACAAGGATATTGCATCCCCGCAGATCAATGACGGTCTTCTGTTCTTTCGTCCATTTCATCGCCGTTTTCCTCCTCCCTCATCTGTCTCAATATTTCTTTGATATCAATGTCTTCTAAGTCTCTCTCCACGTTTCGTATATCGCCCTTTTCCAGTCCGCAGATGTCCTTCATCCCGCAATACTCACAGCCGCTTTTACTTCCGAGACGATACGGCGCAATATCGATGTTTCCCGTGAGAATGCTTGTTCCGTTTTCGTAGATCACCTTTTTGACGTGCGCGATCAGTTTTTTCCACTGCGTACTCGACAAAACTTTTGCCGCAGTCGCAAATGTGCCGTCCTTTTTAACCTTGACCGGATAACACAGCGACGTCACCTGCCCGTTTAATTCCCCGTGGCTTCCGAGTTCTGCATCCAGTTTTTCAAGCACGGGCACACTTTCGTTGACGTAACCGTTGCACCGGTACTCTGCCAGCAGCTTTCTCTCATATGTGATCTCATCCTCTGTCCCGTCTGTCTCAATCTGCGGATCCTGCACGTAGAAATACAGCATTCCCGCCGGCTGCACCTGTTTGTCCGGATGTTTTTTCTGCTCGGACTGCATCGCCGAGTCAAGATATAAGATCAGCTGCAGCTGCAGTCCAAAGTATACTTCTTCCAGCGACAATTCGACTCTTCCGGTCTTATAATCCACAACTTTTACATAGACATTTTCATTATCTTCGTATAGATCAATACGGTCAATGATTCCCTGAAACCGCATATTTTTTCCTATTTCTTCCAGCATCTCTTCGTACGAATAATATTCTTCGCCATATTTTTGGAGAAATGCTCCGTGCCGCAGCTGTTCCGCGACCGCCCAGGCTGTCTTTTTCATCATCGCTGTGATACGCCGGCGCATAAACGCGATGCGGTTTGACTGTGAAAAGATAACATCACGGTAGCCTTCCATCACCCGGCCGACACAGTATTCCACCAGTTCATCGCTTTCTGTCTTTTCCAGATTCTGCCAGGTTTTGTGGCGTGCCTGCAGGATTTCATCCATGCTTTGCAGGATACGGTGCGCCACATTACCAAAGTCCGGCGCTCCTACGGTATATTCTTCGCGCTCATGCAGACGCAGGCCGTACATGAGAAAATACGCAAATGGACATTTGGCGTATGTCTCCAGACGCGTGATACTTTCCCGCAATTCTCCGCCGTACAGCATTTCCAGCGCCTCTTCGGAAAGTTTCGACGCATGTTTTGACTCCATATGAAGGCGGAGTGCCTCCTGCAGCCATTTTCCCTCGTCGCGCTTGGCATAATACCGCCAGATCTCCCACCAGCGCTCTTTTTCGCTGCCGTCCGCATACCAGCCCTTCTGAAGGCCTTCTATCAGATAGCTAAATCCGCGGTCTGTGCCAAGGTTTGTTTTTACATCTTTTTCCGATTCTTCTTCAATAACGGTAAGCGCCGGGAAGATACGCCGGATCTTTCCCAATATGTAGGAAGCCTGCCGTTTTGTCCCGTCGGCTGCGGCATGACTGTAGGTAAAGATCAATTTTTCGGACGGTTTGGTAAAGTTGATGTACAGATAGTATAAATCGTTGGCAACTTTTTGATTTCCCGCCGGCGCAAGTGCAATCCCCATCTTTTCCATCTGATACCGCTCCCGGTGGTTGACGAGGCCCGGCGGCTGCATTGCTGCGGGCACAAAGTCATCGCTGAATCCCATAAAGAACAGCACTTTGATGTCCTTTAAACGGGTTCTCTCGATGTCTCCCACCATGACCTGGTGCTTTTTCGGCGGCACAAATCCGACCAGACCTTCCGCGATCCCTGCCGACAAGATCTGCTCAAATTCCTCCAATGCCACAACTTCCGTCCCCAGAAGTTCCATCATTTCATCCAAAAGATTCATAACCACTTTGTATACATTTTTATACTCTCTCGCCAGGATCGTCTCGCCGCTTTCCTCGAAAATCCGGCTCTGCTCCAGCATTCTGTCATACACATTCTGCTGCACGAGAAAATCATACAAAGCGCGCACAAATTTTTCGACCGGCTTTTTGCCGCCCCGCAGTTCCAGGAAAAAGTCGTGGATGCAGTCCGTCACTTTCTCACGGATGGCATTGATCTCTTCCAGATCGTAATCTTTCTCCCGCGCTCTCCACGGTTTCATATACGCGGCAATCCCGCGTTTTCCGGTCGCAAGGACATAGTTTTCCAAAAGATCCGTTTCCTTCCGTGTCAGCGGAGAAAGCCCGCAGCGCAGGAAGCGGAACGTACTCGCCGCGTCCATATTATAATGATACATTTCCAATACCGACTGGATATATTCGGCGATCCAATTCGCCCCGATGTTCTTTTTGCTGTCGAGGAAATAGCGGATCCCGGCGCGGTCAAACTCCCGTGATATCGCCTGTTCGTACGAAGTAATAGAACCTGTCACGACGGCAATCTCTTCTTCTGCATATTGTCCATCGGCTAACATCCACCAGATTGTCTTCGCCACGTAAGCTGCCTCTGCCGCCGGTTTATCTCCGATATACAGCCACATATTTTCTGTTTTCGGACTCCATTTCTCATACGGATACGCGAAGATATTCCGCTCCAAAAATGCCAGTTCGCCCTCTTCTTGAAAGCGATACGGCGCTTTTCGTCCCTCTCTCGGCACCGGAATCTGCTTTACTTCTGTCGGAATCCGATTGGCAATTTTTGTAAGTGTTTTTATCGTAGTATCTGCAATTTCAAATACCGCTCCCCGTTTTCCCGTCTCATCGGTTGTCACCGTCACAACCACGCGGGCGCACAGGCGCATCATTTTTTCCAGCAGTTCGTACTGCGTCGGCGTAAAACCGGTAAATCCGTCCAGACCCATAACCGAGTCCCGG
>DJNB01000112.1:10443-12681 GCA_002435545.1 Lachnoclostridium sp. UBA6475 | reverse complement strand
TATTCTTTTACAAAATCTTCCACAATTTTCTGCTGTTCTTCATTTAATGCCAGTGGACGCTGTGCTTCCTGTGCTTGTTCTTCCACGGCTTTCCGGTAGATCCGCTCTTTGCTCACACGCACAATTCCCTCTTTTATGAGTCCATCGATCACGGCTTTGTTTGCCTTATATTTTTGAATCGCCGTACGCCGGTTAATGACATCTCCCTCCGCGAGCATTCCCTCGATCAGCCGCACCTTAGCAGCGTAACGTCTTCGTTTATATTCCCCCAGAACATCGAAAACTTTATTTTTTTCCATAGCAAAAGTAAGCCAGTGTTCTTCCACTGACTTCACTTTTTTTCGTATCGGAATTACGGTTTTGATC
This sequence comes from Lachnoclostridium sp. UBA6475, assembly GCA_002435545.1. GTDB lineage: Bacteria > Bacillota > Clostridia > Lachnospirales > Lachnospiraceae > Eubacterium_F. The sequence continues at coordinate 12,315 of DJNB01000112.1, read as the reverse complement.
GCCTCATTCATCGTCGAGCCATAACGCTCCCGAATAAATCCTGCCACCTGCAGAAGCTCACTTTCTACCGGCATCTGCTTTGTGGCGATGCTCACGATCTCTTTCATGCGTGAAACATCAAATGCGGCTTTTTCTGTCAAATGAATGACAAAGCCTTTCAAGAGACGGTTTCCCCGTCCAAAAGGCACCTGAACCGGGGTTCCGATCCGAATCTCCGATTCCAGGCGCTTTGGTACTATATATTGGTACGTTTTGTCTAACGCTTCGACGCTGATATCTACGATGATATCCGCAAACATTACATCACAACCTTCTGCACTACTTCATCCATGTGCATTCCGCGGGAACCTTTTACCAAAATCCAGTCGCCCTCTTTTGCACATTTCTTTACAAACGCAGCTGCCTCTTCATTGTCTTTACAAATTTTCACAGCAATGTTTGAAGTTTCTTCCACCTGCTTTGCGATGAAAGAAGCTCCTTCGCCCACTGTGATTACAAGATCCAACGTTTTTCCCTTCTGCGCTTCTTCTACAATAAATTTGCCGATTCCGCGATGCAGTTTTTCGGACTGTTCTCCGAGTTCCAGAACATCTCCAAGCACCACGATCTTCTGTCCCGTCTTTGCATAATCAAACAAGGCATCAATATTACTGTTAATAGAATCCGGGCTGGCATTGTACGTATCGTCGATCACATGATATCCATGGGCGTCTTTTCGTTCGCCACGCATGGAAAACGGCCGGTACTCCTTCAAGGCCTGTACGGCATCGTCAAATGGTACGCCAAACTGTTCTCCGAGAGCCATCGCAACCAAGGCATTATTCACATTGTGACCGCCCATCACAGACAATTCCACTTCGCCTGTCTGTCTGCCATGATAAACAAATTTCTGCCCGGTTTCGGTTACCGTAAGATCCGTCGCCCGCACCTCGCAGTCCGCTTCGGTTCCATAATAACAGATTGGACATTTGGCCTCGCACAATGAATATGGCACATTTTCACGGGTAATCTGTTTCATGTCGCCATTTCCGCAAATATACAGCTTGCCATCGTGGGAAGTTCCGACATATTTGACAATATGTCCTTTCTCCTTGGCAATATTTTCACGGCTGCCAAGATTTCCGATATGGGACACCCCGATATTGGTCATTACTGCCGTCTGTGGTTTGGCAATTTCTACCAGCCGCGCCATCTCGCCCGGAAGACTCATTCCCATCTCAAAGATCGCAAGTTCGGTCTCCGGCTCCAATTCAAACATCATCAGAGCCACGCCGATCTGGCTGTTCCAATTTCCCTGCGTCTTTACGACACGATATTTTTTCTCCAATACCGCGCTGATCATCTCTTTGGTCGTCGTTTTTCCGACACTTCCCGTCACACCGATAACCGGAATATCAAACCGGCTGCGATAATACGCCGCCGTTTTTTGAAGTGCCGCAAGGGTGTCTTCCACATAAATACAGCTTCCCGAAGCCGCCGGTGCGACATCTTTTCGCGATGAAAATGTCACGCTGGCTCCTGCCTGCATCACCTGTGGGATAAACCGATGGGCATCTACCCGTTCTCCCACGATCGGTACAAACAGAGAACCTTTTCCGGCTTTTCGTGAATCGGTCACCACATTTGTAACAACACCATTTTCGTCTCCCCAAAGCAGGGTTCCGTCCACTGCTTTGAGGATTTCACTGATACCAATTGGAATCATCGTTCTCGTCTTTCCTCTCTATCCGATCAGCCGATGACATCTGCCATATCAAACCGGCCAGTCTCTTTTCCATTCAAAAATTTTGCTGCGGCAACCGCACCTTTTCCAAATACTGCCTTACTGTATGCCGTATGGGAAAATGTTACCACTTCGTCCGTTCCGGCAAA
>DJNB01000112.1:8698-10351 GCA_002435545.1 Lachnoclostridium sp. UBA6475 | reverse complement strand
CTCTGGGAACGGTCAAAAATATATTCATACCGGTTATCCATCGCCTCATTGATGGCATCTGCAAGGGCAAGTGCTGTTCCCGATGGAGCATCCAATTTCTGGTTATGATGTTTCTCTACGATCTCCACATCAAATCCTTCTGCTGCCAGCACCTTAGCTGCTTCCTGCACAAGGCGCATCAAAGTATTGATACCAAGTGACATATTGGCAGATTTTAACACCGCTGTCTTTTTCGATGCCTCTTCAATCTTTGCCAGCTGCGCCTCGTCATACCCTGTCGTACACAATACAACCGGCACTTTTTTTTCTTCACAGTATGCCAAAAGATCATCCAAAATCTTTGGTGTCGAAAAATCGATTACGGCATCGGCTTCCACATCACAGTCTTTGATGGAAGAAAATACCGGGTAATCCTTGGAACCGTCATCCACAATGTCAATTCCTGCTACGATTTCTGCTTCTGCATCTTCACTTACAATTTTTGTAATTGTTGTTCCCATAGCGCCATTACAGCCGCTCATAATGATTCTTGTCATGTCGTACATTTCCTTCCGTTGTCTTTATTTTACTTCAATCCCTGCTTTTTTCATCTCGTCAGCAAGCACTTTGGCATGCGCCTCTTCCATCTCGGTCAATGGCATACGCAGCGGTCCTACTTCCATTCCCATCATGTTCATTGCCTTTTTGACCGGGATTGGGTTCACTTCGCTAAACAATGCATGGATCAGATCCAGATATCCTAACTGCATATCCATTGCCTTTTTCGTATCACCGGCAAAGAATGCGGCCGTCATATCGTGTGTCTCCTGTGGCAAAATGTTAGAAAGCACGGAGATCACACCTTTTCCACCGAGGGAAAGTACCGGGATGATCTGGTCGTCGTTTCCGGAATACAGATCTACGGAACCGCCTGCCATGCTGAGTACATCTGCTACTTCGGAGAGATCGCCTGTCGCATCTTTTACACCAACGATATTATCTACCGTCTTGCACAATTCTACTACGGTTTCCGGTGCGATCTTTACGCCGGTACGTCCCGGAATGTTGTAAAGAATGATCGGAATCTTTACGCTTTCTGCAACGGCTTTGAAATGTGCTTTCAATCCGTTCTGTGTACATTTATTATAATATGGTGTTACCAGCAAAAGGCCGTCCGCACCGGCTTCCTCTGCTTTTTTCGAAAGCTCGACAGCGGTGCGTGTACAATTAGAACCTGTTCCGGCGATTACCGGGATTCTTTTATTTACCACTTCGCAGCAATAACGGATACATTCGATATGCTCTTCTACCGTAAGGGTAGAAGCCTCTCCCGTTGTACCGCAGATAATGATCGCGTCGGTGTGTCCTGCGATCTGCTGTTCGATCACTTCCTTTAATTTGTCATAGTTCACACTTCCATCCTGATTCATAGGAGTAACAAGTGCTACTCCGGCTCCTGTAAAAATAGCCATAATTTCCTCCATTCTGCCGCGTGGCGGCACTATATTTATTTTTCCTGTTACAAACAGTTGAGTTTCCTGCACTAAAAAGGATATGCAACGTTCCGAGGAATGCTGCATATCCGCAATTTCAATACTTTGTAGCACTCCATCATAAAGATGACAGTCATATACCTGTTTGATATATGCCCAGGGTTAGCAGCATCAGGTCACT
>DJNB01000112.1:7609-8678 GCA_002435545.1 Lachnoclostridium sp. UBA6475 | reverse complement strand
GCCCCCTTCGGCAGACTTTCCTTTCTTTGAGCCATCACTTGTGTACCTGACACATCAGGAAAAATACTGATAAAGTCCGCGCCTCTACTGTTTTATTAACTTACTTTTTATCATAACACTTCTGTATGTGTTCGTCAAGAACTTTTCGTGCACGCACGAACCGGTTTCGCCCCTGCCGTCATCGACATTTTCACATTGAATCCGGCTTCAAACCCTTGACATCAGATCAATGCATGGATCTCCTGCAGCGATTTCACACCGATCTCGCCTTCATGGATCACAGTATAAATTCCATCTGCCGTAGCTTTGGCTGCTGCCATCGTCGTCATATATGGAATTTTCGCCTTAATCGCATTTTTACGGATGTAGCTGTCATCAAATGCCTTCTCATCGCCCGTCGCCGGGGTATTGATGATGAGCTGGATCTTTCCATTGATGATCGCATCTACGATGTCTGGCTTGCCTTCCTGCATCTTATTGATGCGCTCTGCTTTGATTCCATTTTCTTTCAGCAGTTCATATGTCTTTCCGGTTGCCAGGATTCCAAAACCGCATGCCTCGAATTTTTTCGCCACTTCAACGAGTTCCGGTTTGTCTTTTTTGCTGACACTCATCAGCACATTTCCTTCTTTTGGAAGTCTTGTCTGTGTCGCTTCCTGTGCCTTAAAGAAGGCCTCTCCGACATTTTCCGAAAGTCCGAGCACTTCTCCGGTCGAACGCATCTCCGGTCCAAGTACCGGGTCTACCTCCTGAAACATGTTGAATGGGAATACGGCTTCCTTCACTCCATAGTATTTTGGATTTACCGGTTTCATATTCTCGATTGGAGACGGATTTCCGGTCAATTCTCTTGTCATGATCTGGGTTGCCAGTTTTACCATCTGTACATTACATACTTTCGATACCAATGGAACCGTACGGGAAGCTCGCGGATTTGCCTCCAGTACGTACACTTTTCCATCTTCAATCGCATACTGCATATTCATCAATCCGCAGACACCCATTTCTTCAGCAATTCTGCGTGTATAATCTTTGATTGTCTCGACAAGTTCTGCCGGAATATTTTTGG
>DJNB01000112.1:0-7547 GCA_002435545.1 Lachnoclostridium sp. UBA6475 | reverse complement strand
CTCCCGCCAGCTCAATATGCTCCATAACAGCCGGTACAAAGGCATGTTTGCCATCTGCGATCGCATCTGCCTCGCATTCCATCGCATGACGCAGGAAACGGTCGATCAGAATCGGACGATCCGGTGTCACACCTACGGCTGCTGCCATATATTGTTTCAGGCTTTGCGGATCATTGACTACTTCCATACCACGTCCGCCGAGGACATAAGATGGACGCACCATAACCGGATAACCAATCTCATCTGCAATTTTAAGTGCTTCTTCCACATCTACTGCCATTCCTGCTTCCGGCATTGGAATGTTCAATTTTTCCATCATGCCGCGAAACAGATCACGGTCTTCTGCCATATCAATGATCTCCGGCGATGTTCCGAGGATATTGACTCCGTTTTTCTTCAGATCTGCTGCCAGATTCAGTGGTGTCTGTCCACCAAACTGTGCGATGACACCGAGTGGCTTCTCTTTTTCATATATACTCAAAACATCTTCAAGTGTTAATGGCTCGAAATACAATTTATCGGAAGTATCGTAATCTGTGGATACGGTTTCCGGATTACAGTTTACAATAATTGTCTCAAATCCCATCTCTTTCAGAGCAAAGGCTGCGTGTACACAGCAGTAGTCAAATTCGATACCCTGACCGATACGGTTTGGTCCACCGCCAAGGATCATGATCTTTTTCTTGTCCGTTACCGTAGACTCGTCTTTTGCATTGTACGTAGAATAATAATACGCACTGTCTTTTGTACCGCTTACGCGAACCGGTTCCCAGCTCTCGGTAATACCAAATCCCGTTCTTGCCTTGCGGATCTCTTCTTCTGTCACTTCAAGGATCTGTGCGAGATAACGGTCGGAGAAACCGTCTTTTTTCGCTTTCTCCAGAACATCTTTTTCCGGCACTTTCCCTTTATTGGTAAGCAGTGCTTCTTCTTCCTCGACCAGTTCTTTCATCTGCTCGATAAAATAGTGTTTGATCTGTGTGCGTTCAAACAACTCTTCTACCGTAGCCCCTTTACGAAGTGCTTCGTACATGATAAACTGACGCTCGCTTGTCGGATAGATCAGCATCTGCATCAATTCATCCTTTGTTTTCTCATGGAAATCTTTGGCAAATCCCAGACCATAACGTCCGATCTCCAGACTGCGGATAGCTTTCTGGAATGCCTCTTTATAATTTTTACCGATACTCATGACTTCGCCGACAGCACGCATCTGTGTTCCCAGCTTGTCCTCGGAATCTTTGAATTTTTCAAATGCCCATCTGGCAAATTTGATAACAATATAATCTCCGCTTGGCACATATTTGTCCAATGTACCGTTGACGCCGCACGGAATCTCATCGAGCGTAAGTCCGGATGCAAGCATCGCAGATACGAGTGCGATCGGGAATCCTGTCGCTTTGGATGCCAGGGCGGAAGAACGGGATGTTCTCGGATTGATCTCGATAACAACGATTCGGTCGGATACCGGATCATGGGCAAACTGCACGTTGGTTCCACCGATCACCTGTACTTCATCTACAATTTTATAAGCCTGCTCCTGAAGGCGTTTCTGAACGTCTTCGGAGATCGTAAGCATCGGTGCGGAACAGAAGGAATCTCCTGTGTGTACTCCAAGAGGATCAATATTTTCGATAAAGCAGACCGTGATCATATTGCCTTTCGCATCACGCACTACTTCCAGTTCCAATTCTTCCCATCCGAGAATGGATTCTTCGATCAGCACCTGACCGACAAGACTCGCCTGAAGTCCACGCGCACAGACAGTTTTCAATTCTTCTACATTATATACAAGTCCGCCGCCGGCTCCTCCCATCGTATAAGCCGGGCGAAGAACGACCGGATAACCAAGTTTATCTGCGATCTCAAGGGCTTCCTCTACGGAATACGCTACTTCACTTCGTGCCATTTCTATGCCAAGTTTGTTCATCGTCTTTTTAAATTCGATACGGTCTTCTCCACGCTCAATCGCATCGACCTGAACACCGATGACTTTTACATCGTATTTATCTAAAATGCCGTCGCTTGCCAATTCGGAACATAAGTTCAGACCTGACTGTCCACCAAGGTTTGGCAGGATTGCATCCGGACGCTCTTTTTCTATGATCTGCTCCAAACGTTTTACATTCAATGGTTCGATATATGTAACATCTGCAATGTCCGGATCTGTCATGATCGTCGCCGGGTTTGAGTTTACCAGTACGATCTGGTATCCAAGCTGGCGAAGCGCTTTACATGCCTGTGTTCCTGAATAATCAAATTCACATGCCTGTCCAATGATGATCGGTCCTGATCCAATGATCAATACTTTCTTAATGTCCTCTCTTTTACTCACTTTTGTCCTCCATTCCGAAGCCGCATACGGCACTCTCTAATTTTCTCTATTCCTTTCTATTTTACAGAAATTTCAGAAAAAGTAAATAGGAAATCAGAAAAAAATGGGTTTATTGTGATTTTTTATTGCAGATTGTCACCCTTCCTTTTCTCTGTCGGGACCGCTCGCGCTTAGAAGAACCCCGTAGCGGTGTCTGAGGGCAAAGAACGCCCTCTAGTCACCGACGGGGTTCTAAATCCCTTAAAGAAAAGGAAGGGTGACATTTCCTAATTAAAAAATTACATTAAAATTATTTTCTGTTAAAAGAATACCAGCGTACCAAAAAAAGACTTTCAACTGTCTTTCAAACAGTTGAAAGTCTTTTTGGTTTCTGCTATGTACGAATTACATAGATGTCGTTTTACAGAATTTCTGAAACTTCATCTACGTAGGCTCGGATCTGTTCCGGCAGTTTGGTGCCGGTTATAATGAGTTTATGATAATCCCCCTGAATACGGAGTAAGTCTTCCACGTCATCCTCTGTCAAAATTCCAAGATCGATCAATCCCAGTAATTCATCCAAAATGATGACATCACTTTCTCCGGTTTCAAGAACTTTTTTTGAGAAATTAAACCCATTTAGTATATTTGCTTTTTCTTCTTCTTTTTCGCTGTCTGATAAATCGCAGTAATTCACATCGCTTTTATCAAACCGGAAAATCTGTACATCTGGTTCAAGCCGGTCTAAAACCTGAAACTCGTCGGCAACCTTTCCCTTCAGAAATTGTATCATCGTAATCCGCTGTCCGTGCTGCAGTTCTCTGAGTGCCTGCCCTACAGCAGCTGATGTTTTTCCCTTACCTGTTCCATAAAAGGCTTGTATAATCCCTGATTCCATCGTTATAAACACCTCTCTTTGGTTCGTATTGACACAAATTTGACAATACTCGCTCATTTATGAGAAATAATTTACCACAAAATTTAAGAAATGGCAAGCAAATTTTTCACGATCCCCTACTCGTCTTCCATGCCATAAGTATCGGATTCGTCGGATTCAGGTTCTTCGGATGCTGCCACGATCGCTGACATCGGATCCATCCGTTCCAGTTTGCTGACGGATATCTCGTAAGCAGTTCTTGTCTCGAAGTCTTCCTCTCCAATTCGTTTTTGATACTCACGGCTCTGGATTCTTCCCCATAGCTGAATGTGATCTCCTACTTGAAAACCATCGGCAAAACGTGCATTACGTCCCCAGCAGATACAAGGGATGTAATCGGATTTTCCATATGGACGGTTTACTGCAAGCAAAACATCTGCAATCTCTCGTCCCAATGGTGTCTTGCGGTATACCGGCAGTTTGCAGATATATCCGTCCAAGAAGATGTGATTTGGTTTTTCACATTCTCCCGGCTCATCGTCCACACGAATGTCACGAACAAACATCGAAAGAACCAGACGGTTGTGATTCTCTTCGTGACGATTGTAGGAACGAAACTGCCCGGATGCTTCGATAAATTTTCCGCGGTAATCCTGTTTGACATCGATCAAACGTTCGGATACCATAAGCGGAATCGTATCGAATACATTACTTAGACGCCGCACCGACAATTGAAGAGTATAGAACCCCTCTCCATACACTTCATGGCTGAAAGTGAAATCGCTGATCACCTCACCATAAACATTTACCTGATTGTTTCCTAGCACCTTATCTGTCATCATATATGACCCCCTTTGTTTATTTACCTGTGCAATTGTATGCCATCAAGTGAAACCTGATGGCCTGCGTGCATACCAACGCACCCTAATATTATAACACAGACTTTTTTTCTTTACCATATACTATATGCACAAAATTTTCTTTTTAGAACAAAAACTTTCGATTTGCCATATTTATTTTTCTGTGCTATGATAGAGAACAGAGTTTTTATAAGTAATTATATGAAAGGACGATTAAAAAAATGGTAAAATCAAGAGATGATATAAGAAATATTGCGATCATTGCCCATGTCGATCATGGAAAAACGACGATTGTGGACGAATTGCTCAAACAAAGCGGAGTCTTCCGGAAAAATCAGGAAGTTGCGGAACGTGTCATGGACTCCAACGATATTGAAAGAGAACGTGGTATTACCATCCTTTCTAAAAATACAGCCATTCATTATAATGATATTAAAATAAATATTATTGATACTCCGGGACATGCCGATTTTGGCGGCGAAGTAGAACGTGTCCTCAAAATGGTAAATGGTGTTGTCCTTGTTGTCGATGCCTTTGAAGGGGCGATGCCACAGACAAAATTTGTATTGAAAAAAGCGCTGGAACTCAGCCTTCCTGTCGTTGTCTGCGTCAATAAGATCGACCGTCCGGAAGCGCGTCCGGCAGAAGTTGTCGATGAGATCCTCGAACTTTTTATCGATCTCGATGCCAATGAAGAACAGCTCGACTGCCCATTTATCTTCGCTTCTGCCAAAGAGGGAATCGCTTCCACTTCCTATGAAGAACCGGGAACCGATATGAAACCTCTGTTTGATGCGATCGTAAATTATATTCCGGCTCCGACCGGAGATCCGGAAGCGGATACACAGGTTCTTATCAGTACGATCGACTACAATGAATATGTCGGCCGTATCGGCGTCGGAAAAGTGGACAACGGTTCCGTGCGCGTCAATCAGGATGTCGTAATCGTAAATGCGCACGATCCGGAGAAAAATAACAAAGTAAAAATCAGTAAATTATATGAATTTGAAGGCTTGAACCGTGTTGAAGTAGAAGAAGCCGGTATCGGTTCCATTGTAGCGATCTCCGGTATTTCGGATATTCACATCGGTGATACGCTGTGTTCTCCGGAAAATCCAAAGCCGATTCCATTCCAGAGAATTTCCGAACCTACGATTTCGATGGACTTTATCGTAAATGACAGCCCGCTTGCCGGTCAGGAAGGAAAATATGTCACTTCCCGTCATTTGCGCGACCGCTTATATAAAATGCTCAATACCGATGTCAGCCTTCGTGTGGAAGACACCGAGACGACCGAGGCGTATAAAGTTTCCGGCCGTGGCGAACTGCATCTTTCCGTATTGATTGAAAATATGCGCCGCGAAGGATATGAATTTGCGGTCAGCAAACCGGAAGTTTTGTATAAAACCGACGAATCCGGGAAAAAATTAGAACCAATGGAACGTGCTTATGTGGATGTACCGGATGAATTTACCGGAACGGTCATCGACAAACTCAGCCAGCGCAAGGGCGAACTGCAAGGCATGAGTCCTCTCAACGCCGGTACGACGCGTCTGGAATTTTTGATCCCTGCCCGCGGTCTGATCGGTTATCGTGGCGAATTTATGACCGATACCAAGGGAAATGGTGTCCTCAATACCGAATTTTACGGCTACGGCGATTACAAAGGAGATATCGCTTACCGTAAGCAGGGTTCCCTGATTGCCTACGAATCCGGCGAAACGGTTACGTATGGACTTTTCAATGCACAGGAACGCGGTACTCTCTTCGTCGGTCCCGGCGAAAAAGTATACGGTGGAATGGTCGTGGGACAAAATGGAAAGACCGATGACATCGAAGTAAATGTCTGCAAGAAGAAACAGCTTACCAACACCCGTGCTTCCGGTTCTGATGATGCTCTCCGCCTGTCTCCGAAAAAGGAACTCAGCCTGGAAGAAGCCATCGAATTTATCGATACCGACGAACTTCTGGAAGTCACACCGGAAAATCTTCGTATCCGCAAAAAAATACTGGATGGTACTGCCCGTTATCGTGCCAGCCGTAATAACAAAAACAGCTAATATATTATCTATAGGAATGGAGACTTTCGAATGATTTTACAACCGATTAGTCCTTTCGTCCAGAAAACATTTGAATCGTATGAGAAACTGCGCCCTTGCTTTATGAGTGAGGGGCATTTTCTCAATCAGTTTTTATGGGAAAGTTATTATCATACCATGTTTGCCACCGATGATATCGCGCTGTATCTCTTTTTTGAATATCAGGGCGAAAAAAAGGCATTCTGTCCTCTTTGTTCCGTGGATGATCTGCCGGAAGCGTTCCGGCGCATGGAAAAACAGTTTCACGACGAATGGAATGCCCCTCTCGACATCTATCTGGTGGACGATCTGACAAAGAATGTATGGGAACAGGCAGGCTTGCTTACTGCTTATACCTGGACTTCCGAACGTGACAGTTTTGATTATATCTATGAGGCGGAAAAACTGAAAACACTGAGCGGCCGTGCCATGCATAAGAAAAAGAATCTAGTAAACTCGTTTCTCCGCGAATACGAAGGCCGTTTTGTCTATGAGACACTGGGCTGCGGAGATATTGAAGAAGTGAAGGAATTTCATGAAAAATGGCTCGATGAACGCCGCCACTACGACCGCTTCAACTGCATTGACGATGAGGAGGAAGGCGTCTACCGGCTGCTCGGCAACTGCAAAAGCATTGACTGCGCGATGGGCGGCATCCGCATGGATGGAAAAATCGTTGCCTACACCATCGGAAGCTACTGCCCTTCGATCCAGTGTGCGTTTATTCATATTGAAAAGGCGGAACCGGAGATCAAGGGATTGTACAATTACATCAACCAGCAGTTTTTGATCCATGAATTTCCCGATGCGGTATATGTAAACCGCGAAGACGACCTCGGACAGGACAACCTGCGTCAGGCAAAATTGTCTTACAAACCGATCCGTCTGGAAGAAAAATACTATATTCAAGAAAAACGGTAAAAAAGATGCTTGTACTCATTGATATAGGTTTCTATATTTATGAATACAAGCATTGTTTTATAATCTTATCTTCTTTTGTCCGCTGTATGCGCGGTATTTCTTTTTCCCATTGATCTTGTCATAGGTCCGCACTTTAAACCACAGCGTGTAACCCTTTTGAGAATAGGCAAGTTTTACTACCCGCCTTCCATTTTTCAGCGGCGTCTTTTTCAAACGGATATGAACATACTTTTTGTTCTTTTTCTTCATATACAGATCAAAATAACTGCCTACGGATGACTTCACTGTAATCTGTATATATCGATGTTTTTTACCGCCCTTTTTTTGTATGTGGATAACCGGACGGCCGCTCTTTTTCTTTGTGCGTGAACCTGTGCCGATCTTTTTCGATGGTGACGCAGATGGCTGTATGCTTTCCACCGGTTTTGGTGTCTGTGTTGGATTCGATGTTGCGGGAACTGCACTTGCTTCCGGCGTCTGCGCCGGATTCGGAGTTT
>DJNB01000137.1:256-16152 GCA_002435545.1 Lachnoclostridium sp. UBA6475 | reverse complement strand
CTCACCACTGCAATGACTTGCTCTTCCTTCTTTCCGGGGTGTCGGGAAAGCAAGTAGCTATTTCCAATATTTTCCTCTTTCCAGGTTGCTTTTCTAGCTTCTCTCCCGCCCTAAAAGCAACCTGCGTCGCCTGGTCTTCCCCTTTACGTTGCCTTTCGCCGCTTCACAAGCCGAGACAGGCAACCTAATTTCACTTTTCCCTTTTTTACGTTGCCTTTTGCCGCTTCACGCCACTCCATAGCCTGCCTCCCCTCCTCCGGGGTGCCCTCTTAGTTCTACAAGGGACCATCGGTTCTCGTGAGGGATTTAGAACGCCGCCGGTGCATAGAGGGCGCACTGCGCCCTCATGCACCGCTGCGTGCGTTCTCTAAGCGCAAGCGGATCCCGATACGAGAACCGATGGTCCCACCTTATTCAAAGGTAATACTCACGTACGCATCGACCGTCCCATACCCCCACTCCCGGCTCGGATACTCCTCGCCGCGTGGGGAGGCTCCGCGGATCAGCAGTTCAGGCACAATATTTCCATTGAGTTCAAAGACATCAAACTGCTGTAAAAAGAGGGCGGCGATGCCGGTGGTGACGGCGGCTGCCACGCTGGTTCCGGTCATGGTGCCATATTGTTCGCGGGGGTAAGGGCCAAAGATCTCGACACCGGGCGCCGTGACATCCGGCTTGATAATGCCGTTTGGCGTGAAGCCCCGGCTTGCCTGCGCGTAAAAGGCTTGATTTACCGGGTTGTAGGCTGAGATTGTGATGGCATTTCTGGCATTTCCGGGTTCACAGATCGTTGTGTCCGGATTCGGACGGATAAACACCGTTTCGCCTTCCAAAAATTGGGTGATGGGAAGCCACATATGATATCTCGGATTGTCCTGTCTGGATGTGACGGTAATCTTCCATATGCCCGGTTTGGTGTCCTCAAAGCGGAATATTACCACCTGATCTCTCGTCTGCCCCTGCACACGGCCACTGCGGATTTCAAGATTCGTATTTTCGATGGGAAAACGTTTCTGGCGCTGGAGGCCATCCTCTGCGCGGGTTAGTCCAAGCGAACTTCCGCCCGGCGAAATCACATCAAATGACACGCTTCCCGGCGTCTGCCACCACAGTTCGCAGACAAAGCCGAGACTTGCCTTTTGTACGTCGATCTGAATTTCCTCTTCTTTTTTGGTGATTTCATAATGATGTCCAGCAGATCCTTCATTTCCGGCGCACGCGACGATACAGGCGCCTGCCATGTTATTGATATCGATCAGCTGGCAGAGCGGGGACGCACCGTCGTGATTGCCAAGATTACTTCCCATCCCGACGCAGATTGCGACCGGTCTCCCCAGAGAATACGCCACCTGCAAGATATACATGATGCCGGTCATGATGTCATTTTCCTGATAGCAGGGGACTTTGGATGGCACGCGGTAATATTCGCGGTAACTGGTTTTCGCCTCTTTGCACTTTACGACAACGATCTGGGAAAGAGGGGCAACGCCGGAAAATTCCCGGCCGGGGATCTGATTTCCTGCGGCCACGCCCGCCAAAAATGTGCCGTGCCCGATCTCATCCCGCGTCGGCAGATAGGACGACGGCTGCTCCTGTTTTAATGCGGCATTGATCTCGGATTCGGAAAACACACGCCCGTAATCAAACTGCGACGGTTCGCCTTCCCGGATCGTCTGATCCCAGATGGAATGGATCCGCGTCGTGCCATCGGCATTGAGAAATGCTTCGTGCGTAAAATCAATGCCGGTATCGACGATTCCTACAATCACTCCCTGTCCATAAAGATCCAAATAAGGCTGCCTGCGTATCTGCATCACGCCGGCAGCCTCCAATGCTTCATATCCCATCAGACCATATACGTGTGGCACGGTGCCATAGCCAAATTGATTGATCGTCTGACTGTCAATCCTGCTTTCCTCGCGGTATACGATCGTTCCACCGCTGCTGATCCGGCTGTAACATGTGGGCTGGTATCTCTCCAACAACGTCTCCTCGCGGATATACGAAGAGACAATATAATCCAAAACCTGTTCCGAATAAATTGCTTCTGTACAAGTCACAAGTCTGCCTCCCGGCTTTTTTACAAAGTATATGCGGGAGCCGTTCATTGTATTAGTTGAAAAAGCTCATTGTACGGAGCAGTTCATCGGAAATCTGATCCAATTCTGCTGCATACTGCGATAACTTTTTCACATTTTCATTCATTTCTACCATCGAAGCACTCGTCTGTTCTGTAGAAGCCGCATTTTGCTGGGAAATTGCGGACAGAGACGTAATCACTTCATTTACCTTATCCGCCGATTCACGGCAGACACCGGCACTTTCAAAGATCGCATGAATGTTATTTTGTGTCAGTTCGATCTTATCCGAAACTTCTGCAAATTTCGTCTTTGTTTCATCCAGTTTTGTCTGCTGCTCTTTCGTCTCAGCATCCAAAATCCGCATCGTGCTTACCATCTGCGCGGATTCTTCAAGAAGCGTATCCACAATGTCCTCAATGGTTATCGTCGATTCCTGCGATTCGTCGGCCAGCTGCTTGATCTGGTCTGCCACCACAGCAAATCCTTTTCCGGCTTCTCCCGCTCTCGCCGCCTCAATGCTTGCATTCAGGCTGAGAAGATTGGTTTCTTCCGCAATCTGCGCGATAAGCTGCGTGCATTCTTTGATCTTCTGTACAGAATCATTGGTCTTTCCAATCTGCTCTGCCACATTCCGGATCGCACCTTTTGTCGTATCATTTCGCTGTTCAAGTTCCGTCATAATGACACCGGCATTGCTGCCTGCCTCATACATTTCACCGGAGAGCTGATCCATCGCCTGAATCTTTTCATTCATCTTCGCGATCATCTCATCCATCACTTCAATTTCATTGGCTGCGCTCTGGGTTCCCTCAGCCTGCTCGACCGCACCATCCGAAATATTGCGGATGGCATTGGCCATCTCATCCGAACTTTCTTTGCTGTCGCTGGAACTTTGTTTGATCACTTTCCCTGTCTCAACGATCGTATTGGAACTCTTTTTAATCTCTTCGACAATCTGCTTCATCACTCCGCGGACTTTCTCCAGACTTTCCGCAAGTATGCCAATCTCGTCACGGCAGCGAAGCGCCCTTTTACTTACGGCAAAATTCACATCTCCTTCTGAGAATTTGACAAGATTTTCCTTTAATTCAATGATCGGACGCAGAATCTTTTTGGTTGCACCCCAGCAGATAAAGACCGCGATCACCAGCATCACGGCAACGGCTATCGTAAGCTGCAGTGAAATTCTAGCAATGATCGCATCCATATTGTGGCTCGTATCTTTCAGCTGGGAACGCATATCATCTACATAATTACCCGTCGTAACAACCCAGTTCCACGGCTTAAATGCCTCTGAATATGCCACCTTCGGGGCGACCGTCTTTCCGTCGGACTTCGTAAAATAAAATTCATTGAATCCGCCGCCTTTTTCGGCTGTTTTCATAATATCCTGAAGAATATAAACACCATTCTGGTCTTTTAGTTCCTTTCGATTGTCGCCTTCCTGTTCGGCAAGGATCGGATGCATTACCAGAGTGTAATCGGTTGAATCAATCCAAAAATAACCGTCATTTACTCCGTCTTTATCATAATCGTCGCCATAGCGCATATTTCGCACTGCTTCTTCTGCTTGCTTTTTTGCTTCTTCTTCTGTGAGATTGCCAGATTCTGACATTTGATAGTAAAGTGAGATAACAGAAATCGCTGTTTGAACCTGTGTCTTGATTTCTTTATTATAGCCATCGTTCATTGCCGCATCATAATTTTGTATCCCATTTTCATTCATCCTGCTTACACCAATCAAGCCGATGAGTGCGGTAATGACTACGGAAATGATCATAATGCTCATACAGGTCAACATCACTATACCACGGGTTCCAAATTTTCTCTTTTTCATAATAATTCCTCCTTGATGCCACCCGCTTATCACCTATGCATTTTGTTCCTATGTAACACTTTATCAACATTACCTTTTTATTATAATGTTTTTATTTTAAAAAAGCAATCTTTTTCACAACATCTTCTTTCTCTTAAAATAAAGGATCAACAGCAGCACAACGAGCACGCTGGCAAAGATCACACCCGGATATCCGCTCCGCAATTCCGGCATATTTTGAAAATTCATGCCATACCAGCCGGTGATGAGCGTAAGAGGAAAGAAAATGGTCGATATTACGGTCAAAAACTGCATATTGGCATTCTGCCTGGCATCGACGTAACCCTGATAAGCATCCCGCACCTGTCCGGCGTATTCGAGAAGGTGCACCGTCTTTGACATAAGCCGGTCGGCGCGGTCGGTCACCGTACCAAAATATTTCGTCTGCTTCTTCGCAAAAAATCCATTTTCATTTGTCTCTAATTCCCGTCCGAGATCCATAAGTTCATCGTAATAGCTTCGAAGTGTCAGAAGTTCTTTGCGGACAGGTGAAAAGTCACTGAGAAAATGACCGGCGTGCCCGTCCGAAATGCGTTCTTCCATCTCCATCAACCGTTTTTCATACTGAACCAGCAATTCCAGATCCCGGTGGATAAATTCGGTGATATAATAATAAAGAAATTTTTCCTTCGTCATCTCCCGGTTCATTTTCTTGCGCTGGATCCGCCGGATCAGACGATACGAAAAATCACTGTCATCCACAAGCACAATATTTTTCTCATTGACAAAGAAAAGAATCGCATACCGTTTTCCAAGAAGATCCAGAAGTTTCGGAATATAAAAGGTTCCAATCGTGCACTCCTGCTGATTTTCCACTTTACAAAATCCGATGTCGGAAAGCTGTACGTCCCCCTCGTAGCGCATCTGCGCCTGATCCAAAGCCGCCTTGGCTCCCGCCTCTGTCGTCACAAAAATCCGGGAAGGCATGCCCTCCCCAAATCCCGGCAAATCTGTCTTTTTCTGTTCCTGCAGACACGCGCCCAGCGTGAATATCATACTGCTGCCTCCAATTCCAATTTCATCTCTTCGATCTGCTCTTCTTCCAGTTTGACAAATACGATGCCATCCATCGTCTCTTCCGCAATGCCGACGCAGTTATCCGCCACACGATCCAGATTGTACAGAATGCTTGAATACGACTGTGTCAATGCAGGATCGCAAATTTTCTTTTCAACACGGTTCAGATGCGCTTTCGTATTTTTCTTCTGCGCCTTTCTCATTTTACCGCGGTTTTTAATGACAATTTCTGCCTCCGCGGAATCGCCGTTGATGACCGAATCCATCGCCTCCGTAAACAGATTCTGGGCGATCTCAATGCACTGGCGGAGTTCTGCGACCGCCTTGTCCGAAAGATCTTTGCCATGCAGCTGCATATCATCGCTGGCTGCCGCAATATCCGCACACCGATCCGCGATGCGGTCAATGTTATTGGCGACAAATAAAAATCCCGCGGTCTGCTCCGACTGCTGCTCCGTGAGCATTCCACTCGAAAACAATTTCGTAATGTAGATGGAAATGCACTCCTGGAGTTCTTTTACGGTCTGGTACGCATTGTCATACTGCTGTCTCGCGTAACTTCCCCCCACACCGCTGATGCTGTCTTTCAATGCACTTACCATCATTTCGCTGTAATTTGCCAGCCGTTTCATTTCCTCGGACACAAGATACATCGCTGGCAGCGGTTTGCCAATCATCTTGTCGTCCAGATACTGCGGTGCCTGATCCATCACAACCGTCTTGTCCTTTCCGCACACGATGGCAGTGACAATTTTTACCATAATTGGAATGAGCGGCAGCCAGACGATCGTACAAAATACATTGAACGATGTGTGAGCATTGGCAATCTGTCTGGATATGACATCCACTTCATTTCCTTTTGGAGATATAAACTGTACAAATTTTGCAAAAAACGGAATGATAAATACAAAGACAATACTTCCGCTTATATTAAATATGCTGTGCGCAATTGCTGTTCTTTTGGCGTTTTTTGACTGTCCAATCGATGCTAACAGAGCGGTAATCGTCGTTCCGATGTTGTCGCCAAGCAGGATCGGGATCGCTCCGGTGAGTCCTATTACACTTGTCACGCCGTCCGGCATTGGCTGCGACGCAAAATTTTGAAGCACCGCGATCGTCGCCGAACTGCTCTGCACAACAAGTGTCATCACGGCACCGAGGATCACACCGAGCACCGGAATATGTTTTACCTGAACCATCATGTCCACAAAAATCGGACTATTTGCCAGTGGTTTCATGACGCTTCCCATGATCTCAATTCCTTCAAAGAGCAATCCAAATGACAGGATAACCATACCGATATTTTTTATCTTTTCTTTTTTTCCTAGAAACTGGAGCATAAATCCGATAAATATGATCGGATAAATATAATTGCTGATTTTAAATGCCATTAGCTGCGCCGTCATTGTCGTACCGATATTGGCACCAAAGATGACGGATATCGCCTGCGGCAGATTCATAAGTCCGGCGCTTACAAATCCGATCACCATAACCGTCGTCGCCGAACTGCTCTGCAGCACCGCCGTAACAAGCGCGCCCGCCAGCGCACCCATCAGCGGATTTTTCGTCAAAAAACTAAGAACCTTTTTCATCTTTTCCCCGGCGGCCTTCTGCAACGCATCGCTCATGGAATTCATTCCAAAAAGAAACATCGCAAGTCCACCCACCAAACCAAATATAATTTTTGCTGTCTCGTTCATAAGTATTTTCCTCTTTTCTCCTTCATTTTCTTTTACCTTAGCACCGGTTTGTATAATCTAATTCTTGTTTGTGTAAAAGATAAGTAAAATTTGGGAGAAATCCCGTATCGCTGACAAAAACTATATTTGTTTCTCCCAGAATTATAATGAGAGAAAAAGCCTTGATAGCCCCTTCACTTTATGATATACTTTGTAACATTAATATCAAGCAGATAAGAAAGGGTGCTAATTAATATGAAAGATGAAGGGAAAAAAGTTAAATTAACTGTGGATGAACAGATAGCCGACATGAAAAGAAAAGGGGTTACATTCAAATTATGTACAGAGCAGGAAGCAAAAAGATTTTTGAATTATAACAATTATTATTTTAAATTAAAATCATATGCACGTAATTATAACGTAAACCCGCAAACGAATCAATATTATAATTTAGATTTTGCCTATCTCATTGAATTATCAAAATTGGATATGTTTATACGAAAAATCATTTTAGAATTGTCACTTGATGTTGAACATTATTTAAAAGTGCGTCTAATGAAAGATTTAAGTAATAATCCAAAAGAAGATGGATATAATATAACCGAATTATTTTTACGCTATCATCCCAACGCAAAGGATGATATTCGTCGAAAAGCGCATAAATATTCATTTTGTTCTGATTTAGCCGAAAAACATCTTAACGAAAATAGGGAACCGGAAAAATTGGCATTATGGAATATTGTTGAATTAATGTCTTTTGGAAATTTTATAGAATTATATGAACTTTATTATCAAACATATGATTCATTCAATTATACCGTATATTTAAAATCTATCAAGTTTATTAGAAATGCCGCTGCACATAATAGCTGCATTTTGAGTACTATGCGAAAACCCAACAGCCAAAAACAATTTCGTAAAACGAAACAATTAGCCAATATTATGGGTAAAATCCCAGAATTAAGAAATATAGAAGACAGGGATGCCAAGATGAAAAATCCTGCCATTCATGATTTTGTAACACTGTTATTTGTGTATAATGACATCATGAAAGTTTCTGCTACAAAAGAAGCTAGAAATATGAAGATGCAAAAAATCAAAGCAGATTTTTGTGACGAACAGGGAAGAATTCAAAAACATCGTCAATATTTTGAAAAAAATCCCTATCTCACATCAACCTATAAATTTGTCTGTCATATAATTGAATATATAAATAAACAGAATCACAATCCAAAGCATATAAATTTCTTAAACTAACTGTTGACATGGGGTTCACTAATTGATATAATATTCATCACAGAACAAAAATCGTTTGAGGTTTTTACTAGGGCGGTGCGTGCACTAAACTAGATTTGAGCTTTTGTAAAAAGATTCAATAGAGAGCATTTACATACTTTCTATTGAATCTTTTTTTATTCTTTCTTACAGCACTTCTTTGATCGCAGCCATCAACTCGTCATACGTTTCGTATGCCGGAAGCTGTGGGTATTCTGCCTTGATCGCGTCGGTGCTCTTAAACAAAAATCCCGCTTTGCTTGCCAGGATCATTCCGATATCATTGTGGCTGTCTCCGCTTGCGATCGTATCGTAGCCGATGGACTGGAGCGCCTTAACGGTCGTCAGTTTCGACTGCTCGCAGCGCATTTTAAAGCCGGTGATCTCGCCATCTTCTGCGACGACAAGTTCATTGCAGAAAATTGTCGGATAGCCGAGCTTTTTCATAAGAGGTCCGGCAAACTGGGAAAATGTATCGCTGATGATGATAACCTGTGTCATGCTGCGAAGTTCATCCAGAAACTCTTTTGCTCCGGGCATCGGATCGATCGTTGCAATTGTCTCCTGAATCTCTTTCAGGCCAAGTCCATGTTCTTTCAGGATTCCAAGTCTGAAATTCATCAATTTATCATAATCCGGTTCATCTCTCGTCGTTTTTTTCAATTCCGGGATTCCTGTTGCCTCGCTAAATGCGATCCAGATCTCCGGCACCAAAACTCCTTCTAAGTCCAAACATACGATTTCCATCTTTCCGTTACCTCCGTACTTTCATTTTTCAAATAATAGTAATCCGGCCAGATTTACTGACCACAACATCACTATTATAAAATATCCCGCGTGCTTTGACAAGCACCTATGTGATTTTCCTGCACTTTTTTGCAGAAAATCAGAGAAAAATGGGGCATTTACCACTGGTTTTGTAATTCTTCCAGCTTGCTGCGGTAATATTTGTAATGCTCTGACAAAATCTTGTCGGCATTCCACGGCTTTCTGTGTCCTACGTAATGAATGACTGCCGGATCGTCGCGCCGGAGGTCGGCGTACAGTTCCTCACTGTAACGGTTTCCGCTTTGCAGCTGTTCCGCAACGCAGGTCATAAAATTCCAGCGGATATCGAGCGGAAGCACTCTGCCATCAAACAGCATATTGAGGACATCCTGATCGCTGAATGTATATTTGTGTCTGGCGAGCATCTCATAAATCTGCGGCATCGTAATCCTCTGCCTTGCCTTTTCCAGATCCAGCAAAAGGACACCGGAGTTAAAATAATCTTCCGGATGCTGCATTCCCAGTCCGTCTGTCCGGTAGTTATCCACATTATAAGGATAATCGTCGAGATACACAGCGCGCCTCGTCTTTGAAAGCACCCGGAAATCCTCCGAACGCACTGCCGCTACTTCCTTCTCTCCGAGTTCTGTATCAAACAATCTGCCTACATCGTCCAGAAAGATCATGTCACAGTCAAAATACAACACTTTTCCATAATTTGTAAACATCTTATCAAACAGGTACAGACGGTAATTGATCGCCGCCGTATAATACGCATTGGCAGTTTTTGGAAAGTGGTCACGCACCGGCGCAATATCAATAAAACGGATCCGCACACCATTTTCGCCCTCTGCCAGCCGCAGCGTCCGCGCTTTTGCCTCGTCTGAAAAATTCTCGTACAGTATCAAAATGTCATATAACCGCCTTTTATCCCGGTTACATAAGAGCGAATACAGGGCAGTGCGGAGCGGCTCCGCATACCCTTCATCGCTTACAAAACAGATATTTACAGGCGTTCCAAACGCCGTTTGAAGCGGATAGTCTTCCATCATTTCTCCTTTTCGTATGTTGTAATCTTTTGTTTTCCACCGATTCCACGTTTTTTCAGCCATTTTTTGTATGCCTTTTCTTTCGCTTTTGGCACTTTGACAACGGCTTTTTTATGAATCTTGGCAAATGCTTTTGCACCAACTGTCTTCGCCTTTAACCTGGTGGATTTGATCATAACTAATTTCAGATTCGGACAATTGTAAAATGCTTTTGCCCCTATTTCCTCAATTTCCGCTCCGATCAAAACCGTTTTCAGGTTTTTATTGCCGGCAAATGCCTTTTTCGCAATCGATGTGACTTTATAGTTTACGCCGTCAATTTTTACCGTCTTCGGAATCACAACCGTTTTTGCTTTGCTGTTTTTGGCAATTTTTGTCAATTCAATTTCTGTCGTTTTGCCGGACGTGTTGGTTACTTTATAGGTGTCGCCTTTCTTTGACTTGATTTTGGTTCCTGCTGCCTCCGGTACCTTTGTGGCTGCCGGGGTTTTGGTTTCGCCCGGCGCAATGATCGTCGGAGTCTTCGAAGGACTTGCCGCGCTGCCCGGCTTTTCTGTTGCCGCAGGAGCAGACGTTGGTTTGTCATCCGGTTTGACTGCCGGGGCTTCCGTTGGTTTTACGGTTGGCTGCGCAGTCGGTACGGCGGTCGGTTTTGCCGTCGGCGCTGCGGTTGGCTTCGCAGTTGGTTTTGCCGTCGGCGCTGTCGTCGGTTTTGCCGTCGGTTTCGTCGTCGGCGCTGCGGTTGGCTTCGCAGTCGGTTTTATGGTTGGTTTTGCCGTTGGTACTGTTGGCTGCTTTGTTGCCGCAGGAGTTGCCGTTGGCGTCGTCGGCTGCTTCGTGGCTGCTGGAGTCGCCGTCGGAGCTGTCGGCTGCTTCGTGGCCGCAGGAGTTGCCGTCGGGGTTGTCGGCTGCTTTGTCGCTGCCGGGGTTGCTGTCGGGGCTGTCGGCTGCTTTGTCGCTGCCGGACTTGCGATTGGACTAGCCGCCGGACTTGCTGTCGGAACCGCTGCTGCTTTGATCGTATACGTCACTTCGATCACCGCGTCGCCCATTGTCACCGATGCTTTGATCGTTCCGGCACTCGTCAGATCGGTTGTCGGTTTCCCGTCCCTCGTATAGACAATTTCCGCGTCGGCTTCTGCCTCGCCCCACGCATCACTGTATGTCTTATTTAATACAGCTGCGTGTTCGTTACCATCGTACACCGCATCTTCTGCCGTCAATGTCATCGTGACCGTGTGTGAAGGATCTGCTTTACATACCCCTGTGAGCACGTTGTTTTCAGCAGTATATTTCACTTCATGGGATAGGGTATCCGGCAGTTTGGTATTGGAATATGCCTTGGTACATCCCTGATAACCGCTGTATACCGTGCCATGGGAAGTATCTGCCACCGGAGCTTCATCCGGCTCTCCGTCATTGTCAATGTTCTGATACCAGACCTGGCTTCCGTCTGTCACGCCCTGATTTAAGAGGCTGCACACTTCACCGGACGCAAACTGCGCTGGCGTCTTAGCGGTCTTATCAATCGCTTCTGTCTCTCCGGTTTCTACTTCTGCCTCATAATACGAATTTTCAATCGTACTCTGCGGAAATTCATGTGCGATCGGATAGGTCTCTCCGCCTCCCTCAAACGTGATGTCTTTGGCATAACTTCCCTTGATCGTACCAAAGTTTCCTCCCGCCAGAGCACCCCACTCACACAATCTTTTATATAGGGGAACCTGTCCTGTACTACCATTTATTTCTTTTGCATACGTAAGGATCGATGCTCCATTCACAGAACAATTTTCAATCACCCCATAATTTGCTGTACAGAAAAGACCACTTCGACCAAGATTGTAGTTGTAGTCAGGAGTTTTCATCGTTATATTTTTAAAGTGAATATTTTTTATCGTTCCATAATTTTGTTTTGTAAGGAAATAGAACTGCTGTACTGCTGCATTCGAAATCGTATGCCCATTTCCGTCAATCGTGCCATAGCAGCGACTAGAACCGTAAATAGGATACGATATTTCATCCTCAGAAAGATCAATGTCTGCACACAAAAGAAGACTCATACAAGGCTTATCCACATAAGAGATCCTAGTAAAAAATTCAAGATCTTCTTTCGACTGGATTTTTACAAACCACTTTCCATCCTTTTGCTCGGATGACAGAGTTTTGTACTCCGTATTTTCCCGGATTGGATCCCCCGGATAGGCAATCCAGTAATAGTTGCTTGATTCTTTCGTATAATAATAATAATAATATAAAGTCCCCTCCGGCAGCACCGCTCCGGTAAATTGTTTTCCGTCCAACGTCACCGTAGGCTGTTTCTTTTTCAGGATCAGTTCTTCGTCCTCGTGTATTGTAAGCCCATCATATAGTTCATTCGCATTGTTATAATATTCATAACGATTTTCTCCGTCATAATAGGTATTTTGAATCGCAAACCCATCTGCCACCGTAACGGCTTTTTTCGTATTCTCCTCCGTGAAGTTCAAAGTCACCTGATGTGTACTTATTGGTGTAGTCTCGTCTTTTACCATCTGATCTGCACCCGTCTCTTCGTCTTTCGAATAATCGTATTTATACATTGTGCCATCTGTGAATTCGATTAAATTGGAAGAATATGTAAGCGGCGTATGTAAAGATCCGTCTTCGGTTGTCCGCACATCTTTTACCGGCAGCCCATTGATCTTTGCCACTTCTGCGTCTCCCGGAAGCCCGGTTATCTCAAACAGATTTACATTGTTTCCATAGGTATCGTAAGCGGTTCCGAGTTTCAGTTTATTTCCTTCCAGTTCAAACACCCCTCCGCTGACGCGTACATGATCTGCTGCCAGCACCGTCGCAGCCGCATTACTATTTTCGTTTACCTGTATTTTTCCGCCGCTCACCGTTATGCTGGAGGCTGCGTCAAATACCTTCATCTCGCTATAATTAGCTCCGCTAAAGGGAATATTACATGTCCCCCCTGTCATCACAATATCGTTCGCTGTTAAAAACGAGTAATTCTTATCCAGCTTTGTGATCGTTCCTCCGGTCATTGTAAACCGGTCTATACGCGAGAGGTCTCCCTCAAATACAAGATTTCCTCCTTCCACGGTTACACTTCCGTACTGACGTACTCCGGCTCTTTGTCCCGAAATTGCATCATACGCGCCGTTCAATGTCAAAGTCGCATCACTTTCTTTCAATACCAGTTCCCCAGTCACTTCAATGACCTTGCTGCTATATTCTTGCTTCCCGATTCCGGTAAAACTGGTATTTTTCTTTACGTACATGTTTGCCTTTCCTGCGATATCAAGAATAGGGAAAAATGGATCATTATATTGATGGGAACTTGTATCAATGTCCATACAATATTTGTCATCATTTTGAATGACTGCCCCATCAAAGATGAGATTTGCTTCGACTCCTTCTGCCACCACGATATGCGTATCGATCAACGCTCCATTGATCTCGTTGTTTCCTGTGATGATATAATTCCCATTTTTTGTAATATTGATCTCAATTACTTTCTCCGTAATTTCTTCCCCAAAGCAGTCCACGACCGTTTTGTCCGTCAAAAGTGACGCATCCGACAGATCGTAGGTAATGGCATTTTCGGTTGGCATCGAAAGCGCCTTCATTTCCTCCAGTGTCGTCTGTCCTTTCGCATACGCATCGGTGTAAGTCACAAACGGAATGCTTGTAAGCATTGTCGCCGACAAGGTTGCAATGCAGATGACTTTCTTTGCCTGTCTGCGGATCTTTCTGTTGTTAAAATAAAATTCACGTCTCATAGTTTCCCTCCTAGTCTTTTTTCCATACTATTTCCATCTTCCGGTCACTTCCCCATGATCTTCTGTTTTCCGCCGATTCCGCGCTTTTTCAGCCATTTTTTGTATGCTGTCTTCTTGGCTTTTGGCACTTCCACAACGGCTTTTTTGTGAATCTTTGCAAATGCCTTCGCGCCGACGCTCTTCGCCGTTAAGCCGGTGGATTTGATCGTAACGAACTTCAGGTTCGGACAATTGTAAAATGCCTTTGCCCCGATTTTCTCAATCTCTGCTCCGATTACAACCCTTTTTAGGTTCTTATTGCCGGCAAATGCCTTTTTCGCGATCGATGTCACTTTATACTTTACGCCGTCCACTTTTACCGTCTTTGGAATGACAACGGTTTTTGCTTTCTTCTTCGCGGCACTCTTTGTCAGTTCGACTTCTGCCGTCTTACCGGACGTTTTTACCACCTTATAGGTGTCGCCTTTTTTTGACTTAATCTTGGTTCCTGCTGCCTCCGGTGCCTTTGCAGCTGCCGGCGCTTTGGTTTCGCCCGGTGCAATGACCGTTGGAGCCTGCGAAGGACTTGCCGCGCTGCCCGGCTTCTCTGTTACCACAGGAGCAGACGTTGGTTTGCTGTCTGGCTTATCTGCCAGTGCTTCCGTTGGTTTGGTCGTTGGCACGGCGGTTGGTTTTGCGGTCGGTTTGGTCGTCGGTGCGGTGGTCGGTTTTGTCGTTGGCTTTACGGTTGGTACAGCCGTCGGTTTCACGGTTGGTTTTGCCGTTGGTACAGCCGTCGGTTTTGCCGTTGGTGCGGTGGTTGGCTTTGCCGTTGGTGTCGTCGGCTTCTTTGTTGCTGCCGGGGTCGCCGTCGGTGTTGTCGGCTGCTTTGTTACTGCCGGGGTCGCCGTCGGTGCGGTCGGCTGCTTCGTTGCTGCCGGGGTCGCCGTCGGTACGGCCGGCTGCTTTGTAGCAGACGGACTTGCCGCAGGTGTCGCAGACGGGGTCGGAGTCGGAGCTGCTTTCAATGTATACGTCACTTCGATCACCGCGTCTCCCATTGTCACCGATGCTTTGATCGTTCCTGCGCTCGCCAGATCGGTCGTCGGTTTGCCGTCTCTCGTGTAGACGATTTCCGCGTCAACTTCTTCCCCGCCCCACGCATCGCTGTACGTCTTATTTAATACGGCTTTGTGCTCTTTTCCATCGTACTCGGCATCTTCTGCCGTCAATGTCATCGTTACCGTGTGAGAAGGATCTGCTTTACATACCCCTGTCAGCACGTTATTTTCAACAGTATAGTTTACTTCATGGGATGGTGTATCCGGCAGTTTGGTATTGGAATATGTCTTGATACATCCCTGATAACCGCTGTATACCGTGCCATGGGAATCATCCGGCACCGGAACCGCATCTTTTTCTGCATCATTGTCAATGTTCTGATACCAGTACCGGCTTCCGTCTGTCACGCCCCGGTTTAAGAGGCTGCACACTTCGCCGGACGCAAACTGCGCTACTGTCTTTGCGATCTCTCCGGACTCCACTTCTGCCTGATAATACACATTTTCTAGTTTACTCTGCGGAAAATCCTGTGCAAGCGGATAGCCAGGTCCTTCTCCGCTAAATGTGACACCACTTGTAAAAGATCCGCGGATGGTACCGAAGTTTGCACCGGTGAGAGCACCGTATACATTCAGTCCTTCAAGCAGTTCTTTATTTGGCCCACCAACCTGAACCTCTTCTAACGTTTCGATCACAGAACTTTCAACCGAACAATTTTCGATGGTTCCGTAATTATTTCCACAGATAATACCGCTTCGCGTCATATTCGAATAAGGTTCCTGAATGCGAATATTATTAAAATGCACATTTTTGATCACACCATAGTTTCGTTCGGGAAGCACATACAACTCTGTGCACTTCATATTTTTAATTACATGACCATCTCCGTCAAATATACCATAATAAAAGTTAAAATATTCGGGGAACAGACTTTGTGCGTCGTCGTTTTTAAAATCCAGGTCATCCATTAACACAACATTTAACGAACTATTGTTACGAATCTGGTTTTTAACCCACCAAATCTTATCCGTGCTTCCAAGTTCAACAAACCATTTGCCCTCTCTTTTTTGGGATGGGATGGTTACCAATCGTGTATCCTCCTTCATGACGTCTCCCGGATAAGCCAAGGCAGTACAATCTGTCCATTTCTCTCTGCCATCCGGAAGTATTCCATATATGGATCCTTCGGGAACCACATTTCCCTCAATTTTCTTCCCATCTACGGTGATCACGGCCGTCTTTTTTTTAAGTGTCACTTCTGTATTGCTTTCGCATATGATGATCGGATTGGCATCCGTAACTTCTTTGCCTTCTTTATCAAGGCACTCATAGAAATCCAC
>DJNB01000137.1:0-121 GCA_002435545.1 Lachnoclostridium sp. UBA6475 | reverse complement strand
ATGTACTTTCGTTTCCGTATTCGGCTCCATTGATTCGGTGACCGCTACATATTTATATCGATAGAGTTTTCCATCATTTTCCAGTTTAATGATATTGTTCCTGGCTGGCAGCGGTATATTT
>DJNB01000073.1:11573-37134 GCA_002435545.1 Lachnoclostridium sp. UBA6475 | reverse complement strand
CAAAAATGCTTGACCACAACAAGCCTTAGTGAAAGACAGGCGGCAAACGGACTGAAAACCACGTATGGCTATGATTACCAAAACCGCTTAACCTCTATGACAAACGAGACGGGAAAAGGAGTGGTTTCCAAGTACAGCAGTACCTATCTCAAAAACGGACAGAAAGCAGAAGAAGTTTCTACCGTTATGGATAAGAATGGAAAGAGCACGAAAAAAACGGCAGCCTACACCTATGACATGCTTGGCCGTATTACCAGAGAAACAAAAACAGGAAGGGAAGATATTTCCTATACCTATGACGCCAACAATAACCGGAAACAGATGACAATCGGAAACAAGACAACCGCTTATCAGTACAACAAAAACGACGAACTGCTCCGCACCGATACGCTGCATACCGACACGGAGAAGAACGATGTGGTAATTTACAAAAATGATAAGAACGGAAACCAGCTTGCTACCGTGAACCGCTCTGAAATTCCGGCAGAAGCAAAGGATACGTCTTACATCGATGTCGATGTGACGCTGGGAGACAATCAATTGAACGATAATGTAGTAAACCATTATAATGCTTTGAATCAGCTGACCGAGACGCTTACGAAAAACTATAAAGTAAGCTTTACTTATGATGCCGAAGGGCTTCGTACCGGTAAGACGGTAAACGGAGAAAAAACGATTTATGTCTGGGACGGAGACCAGGTGGTAATGGAACTGTCAAAGGGAGGAGCCGTACAGAAACGTTACATCCGTGGAAATGATTTAGTGTATGCCGATAAAGGAGAAAATACAGAGAAAACGTATTATGTCACAGACATGCACGGCAATGTAGTGCAGCTTCTGGATGAATCGGGAAATGTCACAAAGACATATGAGTATGATTCCTTTGGAAACGAAGTAAAACCGGAGAAAAAGGATGAGAACCCGTACCGTTATTGTGGGGAATACTACGATAAAGAGACGGAGGAAGTCTATCTGCGGGCAAGATACTATGAGCCAAGTGTAGGTAGATTTATCACAAGAGATACTTATACTGGGGAAAGTGATGAACCGCTGAGTCTGCATTTGTATACGTATTGTGCGAATGATGGGGTGAATATGGTGGACCCGAGTGGAATGTATTTTATAACAACTTATGTTTATAAAGATGGAAATGGTAAAAATAAACGTGAAGGATATGAAAGATGGAGTTTTAGTGCTTCTCCATATACAGATAGATGGAAAGGAATGCCATCAAAATATAAGAAATATGTTGGAGAATTGTCTATTGACAAACAGATAGAAAATGCAAAATATATAGAAAACTATTTGTTGACAAAAGGGTTAGGTCATATAAAATGGACGCGAAATGCAGTTGCTGCTTTGATTGGAAATATAGTTGATGAGTGTCGTATGAATCCAGGCCAATGGGAACGTTGGAATAACATGGAAGGAAGTACAAGTGGATATGGATTATGCCAATGGACTCCATCAAAAAAATTTTTTGATGCAAATAATTTAACGTATAAAAAAGCAAATGAGATGGCTGAAAATAGCCCAGAAAAATTATTAAAAAAACAATTAAAATATATGTGGAAAACAATGACTAGTAAAGATACTAATATACTAGAATGGTATGGTGGTTTGGGGAAAAAATGTTACAAAAGTCCATTTAATATAACAGCAAAGCAATTTGTTAGATCAAATAAAAATGTGGAAAAACTAGCTAAGACGTTTTGTAGTTGTTATTTAAGACCTCAAAAATATGTAGAAGCTGGAAGAAGAAGGGGAAAAATAGCAAGAAAATGGTATAATAGCAAAAATATTAGTCTGATTAAGTGAAAATACAGTTATGAAACAGATAAGGTTAAGTATAAGCAGATAATGCCATCCGATTACAAGCTTGTTCTTAAGTACATGGAGCAGGTTTGTTCCGGATATGATGGTGAAGTTACATTTGTTTGCGGATATGAGGCAGGATGTCTTGGATATTACTTGTATCATCAACTGAAAGAACATGCTGTAGATTGCAAAATACTGGCTCCAAGTACAATGGCTGTAACCAATACACATCCTATAAAGACGGATAAAAGAGATGCTGCAAATATAGCCAGATGTCTGGCATTTCACACTTATAGCGAAGTATATGTTCCGGATAATGATGACAATGATGTTAAGAAATACATTAGAATGCGTGATGACCAGAAGTTATATCTTAAAAAGGTTAAACAGCAGATTATTGCGTTTGTTTTAAGACAGGGAAAGCGCTTTGAAGGCGGAAAAACTTATTGGACTATTGTGCATCTGAAATGGTTAAAAACCTTAGAATTGTCAGCTTTACAAAGAGAAACCTTAGATGAGTATCTTCTAACATATGAATACTTAACAGAAAAAAATCAACAGATTTGATGAAAGAATAGAAGAACTTGCATCAGCAGAAAGATACGAAGAAAAAGTAAAACATATGAGTTGTCTTCTTGGAATTAAGACACATACAGCACTTTCAATGATTGTCGAAGTTGGTGATTTTGAAAGATTTGAAAAAGCACCCAAATTTGCTTCATTTTTAGGTCTGGTACCAAGTGAAGATTCCAGTGATACGCGAGTTAATCGCTACAGTATAACAAAGGCCGGAAACAGTCACTTGCGAAGACTTTTAGTTGAAGTAGCCCAGAGTTTTACAAGGGGAAATGTAGGACATAAATCAGTGGCGTTGAAGCAAAGGCAGCAAGGGAATCTATCGGAAATAATTGCGTATGCAGATAAAGCAAATGAAAGGCTTAGACGTAGGTTTTACAAAATGACACTGAACAAAGGAGTTAATCGAAATGTGGCAACAACAGCAATAGCAATAGCAAGAGAATTAGCATGTTTTATCTGGGGAATGATGACAGAACATGTAAGTTAGTAGAATATTCAACTGTTTCAATCAAGGATGCTTCGCATCGCCATTGGCGACAAGTCCTTGACAAAAACAGATGAATATTAATAAGGGTAATCAAGCAGAAGAAACTGACTTTGTCAGATTTCATCTGCAAAAACAACGAATTAACATTGGATACAGAGGCGGGGGCTTAGAGCATTTCTAGGTCCGAATTATTTGCGAGATACCTCTGTTGACATTATATTTATATATTTTGATTCACGCTGGGAGACGGCAAGATTCACGGCGGACCATTGACCTGTAGGTAACCAATCCACGAATAACAGAGTGGCCAAGGCCGGGGACTGTTAGATCTGAGGCTCTGCCTCTGTACCCAGTGTTAAAATTTAAAGAAAGGAAAATATGTGGTGATTTCTTGAAATTTATTCTTGACAAGAGGTCACTTCATAACAGGTATAGAATGAATAAAAAAATACAGTATAGTATGCTTATTATATTGATTATTGCAATTACATGCATTGGAGCGAATATTAATAGGAACTTGGTGAAACAGAAAAATGTTAAAGAGTCAATTGTTGAGAAAAATGCTATGACACCAATGTCTAGCATCAAATCAGAGGAGCAACAACATAATTATTATTTTAAAGCAATGAAGAATGAACAAGAAGAAATAAATTATGTTAAAGAGAATGGCAAGTTTGCATATAAGTATTGTTTTTATGATATTGATAAAAATGGAATTGATGAGTTAATTGTTCAGGGAGATTATTATAATTATGCAATATATACTTTGAATGGCGACAAAGTAGAAGGATTAGCATGGAATAAATATGGTGGTAACTTGAAGATTTATCCAACGAAAGGAATTTTTTGTTGGGAGGGTGGACACAACAATAGTGAGTACATAGAGTATATTGGGATTAAAGATACACAAGCCAAAGAAGCAGCGTCAAAGTCGTGGTTGTATAAGTTTACAGAAGATTCTATGCGCCCGTACCATTATGTTTACAAGATAAACGGAAAGAAAGTAACAAAAAAGAAATATAAAAAGTATGTTGATGCTTTAAAAAAAGAAAAAGCTATAACAGCAAGTAAATTAAAATGGCGTCAGTAGTTTACTAGATGTTCGGTATTAATAATGGAAAGTATGTGAATTTTTCATAATGGAGAAAGTGTATTGCAACATTTCTAAATGCTGAATCGTCGTATTATATAAAAGAGAAAGAATTGCCAGAACAAAAAGACTGCTAAAAGAGGAGATAGCAACTCAATGAAGAAAACTGTATTACATAACTATCTGTTTTTATGTCTGGTGGCATTTGCTTCAATGTCTTTGTGTATAACGTGCAACCGGGAATTCAGATTGATTATGCATGAAATCAAGGGAAACAAAAAATCAAAGATTTATTATTGCTCCAGACAGGCATCTGATAATCTAGTGTTTTTTCACTCGGAGCAGGAGGCACAGAATGCCGGAAGGAAAAGAGGTAGAGGAGAGATACTATG
This sequence comes from Lachnoclostridium sp. UBA6475, assembly GCA_002435545.1. Classification (GTDB taxonomy): domain Bacteria; phylum Bacillota; class Clostridia; order Lachnospirales; family Lachnospiraceae; genus Eubacterium_F. The sequence continues at coordinate 32,768 of DJNB01000073.1, read as the reverse complement.
GATATGATGGAATGGTTTAATGTGATAGCAGGCATTTCTTCTATAATTAGCCTGCTGATTTCAATTTTTGTCGCATCGAAGGTTGTTAAATTATCTAATTCTAACAACAATAATGCTGGAGTAATACAGACAGGGGATGGAGTGCAGAAAGTCGCAGAAGGGAACTCTGTTATTGCAGATGAGGGGGCGACATATTACGATTACAGAGAAGCGACCATTTTGGGAGAGATTGATGAACCACCCGTATTAACAGAAAGCAGATATCCTGTTTTAGCGGATGAGAGTTATAGATATAGTGAAAATGTGGCAGAAAGGTTATGTAAAATGATTACTCCCGGTAATGCAAATAACTATTGTTTTATAGTAGATTTTAGCAATATTATTTCAAAGCCGAAGAGGAACCGGTGGATTGGTTATACGATTCAATCTTTGCCGATGGGTGACTGGCGTACTTTTGTCAATGAGAATTATGCATTAGAATTTCAGTATATGACAGATTGGAATATACAATGTATCAACTTGGAAATAACAAATACACGTATAGGGAAAAAACTATGTAGAAGAAAACTGCAGTTATCCGCAGAGGAACAAAAATTTTCTCTTCCACTGGGGAAATACATAAAATCTGTGGAGGATTGGAAAGCGGTAAATGAAATTTGTTTTGTTTTTTTTCCGGAAGAGTGTGTGGGGCAAAAGGGAAGTGTATTTATAACGGATGTAGTGCTGATAAAAGAGTAAAGGAGTGAAAACATATGAATACTCTTGAGTTGATGGCGTCAGAAGAAAATCTGATACGGGCTTTAAACGAAGATATTTTGCCTAGCAATAAGAATTTAGTGTATTTATATGATTTACTAATGGCATAGGAAATTGCAGGCACTGTTGCCGTTGATGGACGCTGGGAAATCGTCTTATAGTTTTCATAGATGAATGGGATCGGTGTAAGCCAAGTTATGTAGTACACTTATTGGAGCAGATTAAGCATTATTTATGTGATGACATAGTCGACAATTGTTATGGAATACAGCAATTCTTATTAAAGTAAAGTTAAGTAACGTCCAATAAATTTAATGTTGGAGTAAACAGTAAAGGTTCGAGAGGAACGTGTTGTCAGAAACATGATTCCTCTTTTCTTTTACATATGGGAAGATTGAATTCTGAGCAAAAAGGGGGAAGATTAGATATGGGGAAAACAACTAGTAAGAAGATGATTCCGTTATTGATACTTAGAATCTTATGGAAGCACGCAGATAAGGAGAACATGGTTACTATGGATTTTATCTGCAATCGATTGGAAGAGGATTTTGAAGCAGAAAGAAGAATGACAAGATTGGGATTACAAAAACTGGTTTCATCGAATATTCGTCAGCTGAACTTGTTTTTTCAAGAAACACAATGGAAACCGGATGGACAAAAGGAATTGCAAATATGTGAAAGAACGGTTGCAAACCCAAACCAATCGGGCGGTTATATAAAAACCTATTATCTGAATGGCCGATTGTTTACTGATACAGAAATTCGCATGCTGCATGATAGTATTTTATTTTCTCCGGGGATAGATAATAATTGCGCCAAAAGGCTGCTTGAAAAGTTGAAACGATGTGCCAGCAAATATTTTGGCAGCTGGTTTGAATTTGTGAAGTACCGTGAAATGCTAAAGAGAACAAAAAATGCGTATATTTATAATTACTTAGTTGAAATCGGGAAAGCGATTAAAAGATCAAGAACAGTATCATTCCGGTATCGAAAAAATGGGAGACTGACAGATAAAGTGTTTAAAGTATCCCCGTATTTTTTGATCATTAGCGGAGGCTGGTATTACTTGATCTGCAATACAGATGGAAGGGATGCGCTGTCGCATTATCGAATCGACCGGATGGAGCAGGTGGAAATGAACTTTGAGCGTGGGCGAGATTTTTATTCTGTAGAAAGTGTTGACGAGTTTTTTGAAATCTCAAAGTATTTGGAAGAGCATCCACGTATGTCATATGAAGAGCCAGTCAGTGCTACACTTTTGGTTGATGAAACACTGGTGGAAGCGGTGGAACTGGAATTTCGAATTACATCAAAAATGAAAGCGCAGGACAATATTTTTCGGATGAGGATTGTTTCAACGAAAACCGCCATCTGTAACTGGATTATAAACCTTACAGAATATATAAGAATTGAGACGACATCCGATCCTTCCATTATTGAACTTTTGTGTTATCGGGCGAGATGCATTATAGAACTATATCAAAAAGCATAATAATAACAGGATTAGTCGAAAATTCCAAAAAAGTGGAAATTTCAAAGTGTATTATGTGATTGGTTGTAAAAAGAATATCACGGATTACCGTGGTACTTACCACGGAACAAATAGTCTACCATACAATAAAAGGGTAGTGTATACTTTACTTGTGGTCACAGGAAGGATGTGGATGCTTGAAAGATGTATAAGAGCATAGTCCGAGAAAAACTAATTCAATATTTAGAAGCAACAAAAATGTCAAAGTACAGATTTTCGCAGAAGAGCGGAATGTCGCAAAGTACGTTGTATGACATACTCAGAAAAGAAGATTATGATATTCGGGAAAGCAATATTGTTAAGATAAGTCATGGAATGAGCATTGAACCTTTTGAATTGTTTCAAACGAATGAACAGATTGTGGTACTGCAGAAAATACAGGAGATTGAACTGATCCAAGAATCAAGATTGCTTCCGGCGGAATATCAGGAAATATTGTTTGAGTTTTTGCAGAGCTTAAGAATGATTGCAGAAAAGAAGATTTAAAAAGTATGTTTCACTTAGTACATAAAACATTGTATATGAAGAAATTTGATTGACAAAATCAAAATTTCTTCATAATATAATAGATAGAAAGCACTGGACATCCACACAAAGGATGTAAAGATTTGTGGCTATGTTATAATTTTGGTTATAGCAAACTGCGTGGCACAGTATCCTAGAGGAAAATGCCATATCCAATATGAGGATTAGGTCATATGCGATTGGCTTGAGGGTAACAGCTTAAGCAAACTGCCAGTGGTGATTCTAAGGGAAGCGAGAGCTTCCCTTTTTTTGTGGCATAGTGAAGGAAAGAAAGAGAGAATAAAGATGGGAAAATCAAAATTGCTAAAGAAAATACATAGTGCAGCGATTAATTATCAAAAACATTTAGCAGGAAGAACTTTTCTTTATGTATATGAGGATAGTTATGTTGAAATCGTCTTTAAGAGTTCTTCATTCTTACATTTAACCGGAGTGAAGACTAATTTGAAAGCAAAAGGTTTTTTCCTTCACGCAAAGAAGAAAAAAGGGTTAAGACCAAGTGAAGTGATGTTTGATAAGACGCATCCGTATGATCTGGCGGAAAGGAAAATCAATCATTTGGAGAATTTGTATAAGGTTACATGCACCAATGTAATGATTGCGACAGAAATAGTGACGATAACGGCTATATATAAAATAGGAGTAACTAATTTTCAATTTGTTCTTTTGTGCGGACCGAATCGGGACAAGACAGGAACTTTGATTGATGATTGTCTGGTTCCCTATTCGTTCCGAGTAGAGGATATCAGTACTAGCAGATTTGAAGAACTATATGAGGTAAAATACATTTTTTCAAAGCAGACGAACGAAAAAAGTTATTCTACAATAACATATAAATCAGAAGATTCAATATCGGATCTGCCAGACAACATTAGAGAAAAAGTAAAAAATATTTAGAAAAATGTCAAGGTGGCTTACAGGCCGCCTTGTTCATGTTTTCGGAAGTTTCCATGCTTTTTTGCGATAAACCGTGGTATATGCTGCGGAATAAATAGTCTAGTCAAACAAAAAATCCCTTTTTATACTAAGAGTGTGTCTACAATAAGGACACATTAACTGAATATGATGATTTCGTCGGACGTCCAAAGCAGCTACGCATTGCGCCGAAACGCAGATACGCCATGACCGGTTTATGCCGTGAGCGAGAACATCCATGCAAAATAGGAACTGTGGTGGTTCCGGGTTGCGACTGCTTTATAATAATGATACTCCCCGTATGGGTCCAATGATAGAGGGTGCAAGTCCCGAGTGCACTGCTAACCACAGTGACCGATGATTTCAACTGGAGAAAAGTGTAACCCTGTCAATGAGAGCGTATCCGGAGGGTATGCTGTTATTGGCAGAGATGCCAAGTGAAATTCTTTGGAAGAACTCTGAACTTTCTGATTCTGAAAATATGCATCTGAAGTGTGTGACAATTTTGGATGCATACATTTCAGAAAGTAAAAGAGTACTGAGACAAGAAAGGAAAAACTACAATAATGAAAAAAGATGGGCAAAAGAAGTTTGTCAGATATAAAGAAGGAGCTGAAATGTATAGTATGAGTATGCGTAAATTTCAGGATATGGCAAAGGATGCTGGAGCTATTTATAAAGTTGGGAAAATGGCACTTGTAAATTGCGAACTGTTTGAAACGTACTTGGAGACATTTAGAATTTAGAAAACATACATGAGATTTTGTTTGACGAAAAGTCTTGACAAATTGTTTAACAAAAAGTATACTGAAGATAGTAAACAATGTGAGGTGAGCAGATGGCGAAGATGGGACGTCCTAAGCAGAAAATAACGAAAAAGAAATCAATTGGTGTTCGTTTGTCTGATCAGGAATATGAAATCTTAATGCAATATGCAACTTCGCATAAGCTATCCATTACAAAAGTTGTACAGTGTGCTCTTGAACAATTTTTCAAGGGAAATTAGTACAGGTACAAAATCTCTTTTCTAGATAATGGAAAGGAGAATGTATGGCAAAAGCAAGAAAAGATAATAAAGGCAGAGCGCTACGCAAAGGAGAAGTCCAGCGGTCGCAAGATGGACGATACGTGTATACATACACAAATCCAGTTGGCAAGCGATGTTACATTTATGCAAACACATTGATGGAACTTCGTGAAAAGGAAGATGAATTGAAACGAGACCAGTTGGATGGGATTGATTTTTATGTGGCAGGAAAAGCAGATTTGGATTTTTTGGTTGACCGGTATATGGCGACTAAGAATAATCTTGCCTCCTCGACTTACGCAAATTATCGTTACACATATGATCATTTTTGTAGTGATGGTTTCGGAAAAAGAAAAGTTACGGAACTTCGATATTCGGATGTACTAAACTTTTATCTTTCTCTAATTGATAAAGGTATAAAGGTTAAAAGCGTCGAAAGTTTGCACTGTGTGTTGCATCCCGCATTTGATATGGCGGTACGTGATGACATTATCAGAAAAAATCCTAGTGATGGGGTTCTTTCAGAAGTAAGAAAGAGGCAGGGACGTAAGATGAAAGTGCAGCGCGCACTGACACTTGAGCAACAGCGAGAACTCTTGGATTATGTGACTGGACATCCGCTATATGATTATTGGCGTCCTCTTTTTACTGTTTTGCTTGGAACCGGATGCCGCATAGGTGAAATTTGCGGGCTTCGATGGCAAGATGTTGATATGGAAAATCATGTGATTGATATCAATCATAGTATGACATATTTCCGGAGAGGAAAGAAAGCACCATATACATTAGAGTTTAAAGCAGGTCCACCAAAGACGAAAGCGGGAATACGTAAAATTCCAATGTTGGATGCTGTGTATGAAGTGTTGAAGGAGTTGTACGATGAGCGGAAAAAGAATGGAATTAGTCCATTAGTGGTAGATGGTATGACGGATTTCATCTTTATCAATAAAGCAGGTTCTTTATATAAACATTCAGCGATTGACCATTCGATTCGACGCATTGTTAATAATCATAATGCTGAAGAAGAGGTTAGGGCGAAAAAGGAGCATAGAGAACCGATTATGTTACCTTTTTTCTCATGTCACACCTTTAGACATACTTTTTGTACCAGATTTTGTGAAAACGAAACAAACGTTAAAGTGATTCAAACTGTCATGGGGCATGCGGATATAAATACTACAATGGATATTTATGCCGAAGTGACAGAGACGAAGAAAAAAGAAGCAATGGAAAATCTATCAAAAAACTTAAGGATTTTCTAGGAAAGAGTCCCAAGAAATGGACTCACATATATTTGCAACAAATTTGTACTTTTGCAACAGATTTGCAACAAATACGCACTTGATAATGCATATGGGTACTGCATTGTGCATATTAAGAAAGCCTGAAAAAAGCCGATTTGTGTGATAATGCCTGGTAGTGCATGGAAACATAAATACATTCAGGCCGTGTTGCTACAATCATCGAGTAATTTGAGATTGACAATTTGTTGAACAAACGATTGAAATAATAGAGTACCCATTGGCAGGTTTACTGCTGATGGGTACTTGTTTATAACTAAAAATTAGTTTAAAAAACTATTGATAGTAGACCATAGACAAATATTCCGAACAATATTGTTCATACAGAGAATCCTGAAGTGATATTACATATTCTGGTATTGGATAATATGATAAATAATGTGTTACATAGGGAGAGGAACAACTTGTAACAGACTTTCTGGAGGCACTTGTTAGTATTGCAACCTATATATGACTGGACGAAATGGTATTAGCATGATTTCGTATGTTAAGTTAAGAAAGAGTCTGGTTGGAGTTGTGTGGGTAAGGGATAATATTTATGTTGCGGATTACATTACCGCTCCTTTTGTGCTTAACATATTGTGACCGCGTATTTATTCGTTGTCTTCATTAAGCAAACAGGAGCACATGTGTATAATCCCAATGTTAGTGGAGAAAAATTATTCCTGCATGCGACAGTTGTAATAAAAACACAGGAGAATTTTCGCTGAAAGGTGGAGTAACATTAGTATCTGCAAATAAGCAGGAAACCTGTGAGAAATATTAAAAAGTGGCGACACGTCGCCACTTTTGAGAAAGGAGAATTAGATGCCTGAGGAATTAATGAACGGGACAGATGTAGAGACTATTTTTTCTGATATATCCACAATGATTTATGATGCAAAGAATGAGGTGAGGCTGAGAGTAAATACTTCAGTCATCACGTTATATTGGAATATAGGAAAGAAACTGTCAGAAGAGGTATTACAAGGGAAAAAACCAGATTATGGTAAGAATATAATTGGTGATTTGAGTGAAAGGTTGACGGCTGAATATGGAAAAGGTTTTGAAAAATCTTCAGTTTTTAAAATGGTTAAATTTTATCAAGAGTTTCCAGAGTATGAAAAAGTGGCGACACTGTCGCAACAATTGACATGGTCGCATTTTGTAGAACTTTTACCAATAGAGGATGAGTTGAAAAGAGATTTTTATGCTGTTATGTGTAAAAATGAAAATTGGTCAGTAAGAACTTTACGTGAACGGAAGAAATCAATGTTATTTGAACGAACAGCGATATCTAAAATGCCGGAAGAAACAATAGCAAATGAAATTGCCGAGTTACGTGATGACAGAAAAATGTCGTTGGATATGTTTTATAGAGATCCCTATATGTTGGATTTCCTCGGATTAAAAGACACATATAGTGAAAAAGATTTAGAAAATGCCATTTTGGCAGAATTAGAAAAATTCATTCTTGAAATGGGATCTGATTTTGCGTTTTTGGCACGTCAAAAACATATTGTTTTAGATGGGAAAGACTACTATATGGATTTATTGTTTTATCACCGAACATTGCGCAGATTGGTATTGATAGAATTAAAGCTTGGTGAATTTGAACCACAAGATAAAGGGCAGACAGAGTTATATCTCCGGTGGCTTGAAAAATATGAGAAAGCTGAAGGAGAAGAAAGCCCGGTTGCATTAATTTTATGTGCAGAAAAATCACAAGAAACAATTGAATTAATGGAATTAGATCATGGAAGTATACATGTAGGGCAATATTTGACGAAAATGCCACCAAAAGAATTGTTGGAAAAGAAGTTATCTTTGGCAATTGCTAACGCAAGAGAACAGTTGGAGCAACGAGTGTAATGTAGTGTGTTTGAATGTAGTTGTAAAGATAAGCGAGAGGTAATAGAATTATGTCAAAAACTATTGGGAAAGCTTCGTTGGAAGCAGATGAAGAAGGTTTGGTTACGCTTCAGTGTGATAGATGCAAATCAAGGTTTAAAATGGATTGTGCATATTTGAACGACGAGTTAGAGGATAAAGAGATATGTTGTCCAATATGCGGTATATCAGAAAAGCTAAATACATTTTGGCCAGAAGAGGTTATTGAAGAAGCGAAAAAAATGGCTTTAGTAGAGGCTGAGAGAATGATTGCAGAGGCTTTTAAAGGAATTAATTCAAAATATATAAAAGTAAAAACTACACCAATACAAAAAGTTGATACAGATATTACAATAAAAAATAAAGACTGTGATATGTGGCAGGTAAGGGTGAACTGTTGTGACAAGACAATTGGACTTATGGCATCAGATATTACTGCGGGGTTTTATTGTCCGTATTGTGGGAGGATTATTAAATGAGAGATTATGTAAGCGAAGAGATTCAAGATATTTCAGCAAATTTTAGGAATGTTGCACGTAGATTAAGCAGGACCGATTATTCTCAGTGCGATGCCAATTTAAAACGTTTTATGAATGTTATTGATAATCAAGAACTTATAAAAGACTTTATTGATAGCCATAATACCTGTAAATATGACATAAAAAAGCTAATAGAAGAGAGAGATTGGATTAGTCCATTTGAGATAAGTCCAGTAATGCAAGAAGAGATATCATTGGAATATCAAATGCTTAAATATTCAATAGAAAATTTCGATGGTGATTTTACTAGATTGTATGGTACACATTTTTATACAAGCGGTAAGTCGACAACAAATGATGAGATGCGAAAGTTTATAGAGCATGTCATTGATCCGTTGATAGATTACATAAGCGAATATTTAAGGATATGCTATGACAAGAAAGTACGTGAAGAGGAGAAAAATCGACTTGATATATCTAATGGAATAACAGCAAATTATTCAACGGTTGTGGTGGCAAATAGTATTGAGGGCGCAATTAGTAATAATATAACTATCAATGAAGATGTTAAAAATGATGCTATGGATTTGATAAATTCCATAAAAGAAATAGTGTCAACGGATAGTAGTGATGCTGCGGGTGACATATTAGAGATTCTAAAGCAAATTGAATCGGATATAAAAGCAAATAATAAACCAAAGAAAGGGTTCCTTGTGGCGTTGAAAAGTATATGTGGAGGAAGCACTGCGGTTATTGCACTGATTAATTCGCTGATGAAGCTATTGGGATTTGCGTAATTAAAAGTAAGTTATTGCGTTTATCAGCTATACTATGGAATAAGCACCAAGGAGAAATTAGAGAATGAAAGTATTTGGGGAACATTTTTTCAAGGTATCTATTTGGGGGATATCGCCTGTTTTTCTAGCATTTATAGTATTTTTATGTACTGCCCTAATTAAGTGCATGAAAAAGGAAGTATTATTTCCAATTGAAGAATTCTGTGATAAAAAGAAATTTCATAAGACTGAAGAGATATATTCTAAGGTAGACTATTTATCTGATATATATTTTTTTGTGTGTTACTTTGGCAATTATTCCGTTTGTAGTTCTTTTTAATGCGAGATATGATTCGTATATTTATGGAATGATTAAGAAGATAGAAATGGTAAGTACTGTTGTTATTATATTATTTGACAAAAGATATTATATAGCTTTTTCAATTCGTGAGATTTTACAAACTCTCCTGAACTTGTTAGCTATTGATAATTGCATAATGCTATATAGCTTGTTATCGTTTAAGCACAAAGTGGTTGCAAAATAAAGATAAGTAGTTATATAATGATGGAAGAGCTATATGCTGCAAGACATAAAAGGACGGAATAAAGATGACAACAAATATTGAAAATGCAAGATTAAATCATTTGGTGAATAAATATGCAGGTAAAAGGAATAATGAAATAGTGCTGGATGAAAACACCAATTTGGTACATGATTTGGGATACGATTTCATAAGCATAAAACAATTGCTTATGGAAATAGAGAATGATTTGGAAATTTCAATAGAGTATTCTTTTGAATTTACATCCTTTAGATATTTAAATATGTTTTATTGTATTCATAGTATGTTTAATGAGTATTATAAAAGGTATTTAGGAATTACAAAGGATGGTATTATAAATGAGAATATAGTAGTATATTGTTCAAAAAATAGAAACCATCCAATAAATAAAAGATATCTTTATTCCGGAATTATAACTTACTATAATCAAAATTGGATTTTGTCATGTAATAGCAAAAACAAAGAATATTTTTTCAAAAAAATGAAACATATTACATTAGAAAATTATGATACCATAATGCAGAAATTAAAGATTGATGGTTATGAAATTAGGAAGATGTATAGAATGATTATTGATAAAGAAGTTGATGTGCGAGAGAAGAAAGAGGAAAAATATGATTATATTTATATTGATGAGATGAATAAATATGTAGCAAAAAGTGAAGAAAAAACGATTGGATATTGTAAGGTTTCGGACATAGACTTTGGATTTGGAAATATAGTTGTGTATATAGATGAAAACCATCGACGCCAAGGCCTGGGTTCAACCTTACTAAATATGATGATACAGAAATGTTTGGAATTAAAAATGAATCCGGTTTATGTTGTGGATTCTTCAAATAACGCATCTATTAATCTGGCTGCAAAGCTTGGTTTTTCGATTGCCAGTACGGAAGTGATTATATCAAAAACTGTCTAGATAAATTGAGATGAGTTGATGGAAGGTTAAGCAAAATCTCCCCATTGACGAACAACTTAAAATATGTTACATTAATATTGATATTAGCAGATGCTTGATCCACGCTTGTTAGGGAAAATTTATTCCTAACAGGCGTTTTTTAGTTGGAGGAAGGAGAAAACAGATGAATTATAAGTATATGCGGATACAAGGAAGAGAAGATTCTTATATTACGAAGTATCCCAAAGGAATTTTTAGTTTATGTTGGAATCTTGTAAATGATGGAGTGATGGAACAGAACGAAAATGATTTGTTTATAAGTGTTGATGAATGGTTTAAATGCAACCTGCCGGAACCGGAACCATGCGTGAAGCGTGAAAAAGTTATTACATTTTTTAAATGTGATTCTGCAAAAGAAATGTACGAGAAACTGAAACCGGCAATGGAACTATTGGATAAATACAATAGGGCGTATGATGTTGTCTACACGAATTTTGTAGGGACAATTGTTTATGAAGATGAGTGGCAAATTGCGGTCAAAGTGAAAGATGGAGAAATGATTTACTAGGGGAAGGGCTGGACAATGATATTTAGAGCAAGCAACGGAGCAGAAATTTTGAATAAAATAGAGATTGATGAAGAGGAAGCGTTGGTTCAATATCCTTCTATTAATCATGCGTTGGTTATCGTAAAATGCGAGGATGATTATTTACTTGGATATCACAATTGGAGAGATGACTGGGAGACTTTTGGTGGTTTGCGGGAAGAGGGAGAAAGTATTAGGGAATGTATCGTTAGAGAAACCGAGGAAGAACTTGGCTTGAAAAATGTAAACTTTGAGTATTTAGGAATTGTTCATTATAATATGCCGCCTGGTTATTGGAATAAAGAGTGGCATGAGGAGTACGGTGGCTTGTATGGAATTGTTATTGAAAAAGAAATGCTTGAAATAATTGACCAATGCAGAAAAGATAAGGATGAAATTGGAGAAATTGCATTCCTGTCAGAATTAAAAAGGCGAAGAGAAAAAATAGATGAAATAAATGAAGCGTTGCTAAGATATTTCTAGTGGAAGTTATTCTTTGGTGGTTGAATCCGCGAAGTGCGTATGTTATACTGTAAGACAAGAAGAAAACCAAAAATTGGAAGAGGATAGAGAAACATAAACAGGGAGGGCGAAGTGAAAACAATAATAGCAATCTTCTTGTTGGTCCTGGCGGCTATGGCAAGAGACAAAAATTGGAATTTGATAAAAATACTGCTTTTTTTTGCGGCCATTGGCCTTTTTGTCAGTCATGCCATTGATGTTTGGGTAAATAATTTTGGTGCGTTGATGTGAAAGGGAGAGAAAGAATTATGAAGAAAATAGTTTTGATATTGGTTGTTTGTAATTGCTTATTTTTCTTAGTTAGTTGCAGCGATGGAACGCAGAGCCAAAATGTACAAAAGGATAGTAAAGAGACAAAAGAGCTTTCTGATAATAAAGAAGATTTAGCAAAAAAAGCAACAGGAACAAGTGTCGATGTTGCGGATGATGGAACATTTGTCTTTTTAAGAGGTACGGATCAAAAATATGAATTTTATGACATTGAAGAAAAGCGCATTTATGAAGGGCTTTTAAAAGAAAATTTTGCGATTAGCTGCTGGCATACCTATAAACAACATTTATATATAATGGTTAATGATAGGAAAAATAAATTGAACCGGTTAAAAGATATTAATCTGGAAACCAAAGAAGAACGCTGGTTAAATCCGCCTAATAGCGCTTTTTATATTTACAAGGATAACATTTATTTTAGCGATACAGAAGAAACAGGGATAGTGAAAAAAACAGATTTAGAATGTAATGCTGTTAAAACGATAAATCTAAATAGCAATAAAGAGGGTGCCTCGCTTGAATTGATTTACAATGATAAAATGTACTATGCTATTAATAATAAAATATATGCTTGTGATCTGGAGGGAGAAGAAAAGCAATGTATTATGAAAGATCAGAAAATAAAAACAATTTTCTATGCTTTTGATGCGATTGATGAACGTCTATATTTTTTGGCAGAAAATATAGATAATAAAATAAGTGTCTATTGTATGTCCCTTACTTCTTTTGAACTAAAAGAAGTTTGTGAAGACGTTAGTTGCTATGTTTTAGGAGAAAATGGTATTTATTATGTTTCAGAAGACGATGGAAATGTCTGCTATAAAACATATAAAAATCCAGAAAACACGGAGAAAATAGCGATGGAGAATGGTTCAAACAGCATCTTGAAATATGGAGATAATGGGTGGCTGATTCAGGAACAAAAATCAGTTTCCGATGGACAAATTTATGCGTTTAATGAACTTAAAGGTGTGTCGAAAATTTTGTTTCAAGTGAGTTGATGTAAAAATCTGGAAAAGAAAGGACGATGGAATGAATAAAGACGAAAATACCAGCGACATAGAGATTATTGAATATTATGATATTCAGGAAGAAGAACTTTACAAAAATAACAATACTATGCCATCGAGTGCTTATGCGGTCATAGAAGTTCAGGGAAAATTTCTGATAGGGTATAATAGTTACCGTGAGCAATGGGAATTTCCGGCTGGAAAAATAGAATCCGGCGAGACGGCGATAGAAGCAGCAAGAAGGGAGTTGTATGAGGAGACACATCAAATTGTGGACGAACTTGCGTTTTGCGGCTTGTTTAAGATCTATGATAAAACAAAAAAGGAATGCCGGTTTCGTGCAGTATATAAGGGGGAGGCAGAGTCATTAACCGAATTTGTCCCGTGGGAAAATGATGAAATGCTGGGTATTCGGCTGTGGGATTTTGATGATGAGAGTATATATGTTGATCCGGTTGACACCAAGATGGTAGAAATGCTAATGCGAAAAAATCGTATATGAAAATAAGTAAGTGAATTAGATTATACTTTATTGAAGAGGAGTACGTGAATGAAATTACGCTGTAAAGAGTTTTTTAAGCAGATTACTTTTTCCGCAAAGATAATGCACAAAGCAAATGGAAAGACATTCTTTTTATACATATTACTGCGTCTGGGCATTGCGACATTGCCGCTGCTGGAATTATATTATTTCAATGAATTAATTGATTTATTAACCAAAGAGCCGGTGGTGGAAAAGGTAATTTTTGTTGCTGTAAAAATGGGTATTTGCATTCTTTTTTTGCCTGTATTGAATGGTATTTTCAATGTGATTTACAGAAATATGAATGAAAGAATGTTAAATGCCTATGCGCTGATGTTAAATGATAAATTGTCAAAGGTTTCCATGGAATTTTTGGATTCTAATGAAGGACGCAATTTGGTGGATGATGTTATTGACGCAAGAAATATCGTGTGTAATTTCCTGTTTAAATTCGAGAATGTTTTTAATCATGGATATATTTTTGTGGTGGCTATAGCCGGGCTGGTGAGATATAAACCGCTGTTTGCAATGATATTTTTGCTTTTCTCTATTCCGGGGGCAATATTTAAAAATTATTCCGATGTTCTGATCTATTCATGGAATTTGAAAAAAGCGCCGGATGTCAGAAAACATAGTTATTATCGATGGATGCTGACGGATCCCTGGCCGGCTAAAGATGTTAGAATGTATGATCTGACCGATAATATTACAGAACGGTATAAGCAGGAAAAAGCAGAATATCTGAATCAGAAAAAGAAGCTATCCGGCAAGGGACTAGGATTGGGAATTTTATCCAGTGTTATTGCTTATGTTGGGATTGCTATCTGTCTGTACATGCTTGTGATCGAAGCGTACCATGGCGCGATCTCCATCGGAGAAGCAGGCTGGTTAAGCGGGCTGGCGTTTAAAGCGATGGATTCGTTTACCCAGATATGCTGTATGTGCATTAACTTCTTCTCATTATCACTGAAAAGATTTCGAAGGTGTTTTGAATTTTGGGAGAAAAAAGAGGAAAAAGATTATTTTGAAAATGAGTCCGGCCGGGAAAATATACCATTTGAAAGTTTGGAATTTCATAATGTATTTTTTAAATATCCTTCCTCTAAGGAATATATTCTTAAAAATATAAATTTCAAGTTGAATCGTAGTGACAGAGTGTCGATTGTTGGTATGAATGGAGCGGGAAAGACGACGATAATTAAATTGATCTTAGGGTTATATGTTCCGAATAAGGGAGATATTTATCTAAATGGAAAATCAATATATGAGTATTCATTAAGTGAAGTACGTAAAGTATTTTCCGTTATTTTCCAGTCTTATGTTAAGTATCCGTTGACAATAAGAGAAAATGTTGCGTTGTCAGATCTCAAAAATATCGATAACGATGCGGGAATTTACAACGTAATAGAAAAGTGCGGATTAGCAGAAAAAATAGAAAAATTTAAAAAGGGTCTGGATACGTATCTTACAAGGCAGTATGACGAGATGGGCGAAGAACTGTCGCAGGGACAGTGGCAGAAAATTGCTCTGGCGCGGACGGCATTTAAAGATTCCGATGTTGTGATCCTGGATGAACCATCTGCAGCGCTGGATCCGGAGGCTGAGGAGCGGTTGTTTGGCGATTATAATACGATGTTTCGCGAAAAAACGTCTATTTTAATATCACACCGCCTGTCCGGTGTAAAACAGTGCAATCGCATAATAGTTCTGGATAAAGGTGCGATAGTAGAGCAGGGCACACATGATACACTGATGAATAAAGGAGGCTTGTATTGCAAATTATATAGTCTGCAAAAAAATAATTACAAATTTAAGGAGGAAACGAGTGGAAAGAGTAAATAGAAACTACAAAAGAATAGTACATAATTTAGCGTTTAGTTTTAAGATAAGTTATAAAGCATCTGCCGCTAATTTTTTCCTTAAATCGGCATGCCTTACCTTGCTGGCAGTTGTACCAATTGCGAGTGCGTGGATCTGGAAAGGTATTTTGAATGAGATTGTCGAAAAAGAAAAAAATATTACCTTTTTTATGCTGAGTGTAATGGCATATTTGCTATGTATGTTATTAAAGGAAATTTTAATTAAGGTGAATACGTATCTTTCCGAAAGATATGAAGATGATGTAACCTTCTATTTGGAAAAACAAATGATGGAAAAAGTTTCCAAAATGGATCTGTCATTTTTCTATTCCGCACAACTGGGAGATAAGGTGCAGAGAGTGAGGGGAAATTTCTGGGTCATGAATAACTCCGTCTGGCTGTGCTTTGAGATCGTATTTGGCATGGTTGGTTTTGTTGCAGCATTCGCCATATTACTGTCCGAAAATGGTTGGATCGGACTGGTTGTGATGTTACTGATGCTGCCGCAAATTTACGTAGATAAGAAACATCTTTTCAAACAAAATGAAGTAGAAAAAGAAACGGTCCGTGACGAGCGTTTTATGTATTATTTTGAAAACCCATTGCGTGATAATCATGTTCAATTTGAATCAAAGGTCAATGAGTTTGGCAGGTATTTTATTGAAAGATATCACAAACATTGGAATGATAGAGAAAAGAAACTGGCAAAGGAACACAAAGATTATAATATAAAAAATATCGTGGTTACCAATGTTTCGCTTTTGGGAGAAATACTGGTTATTATTTATTCAATGATTGCTGTTTTAGCAGGGAAAATGCGGATCGGTACAGCGCAGTATTATATTAGCATAGTTAAAATGGTTAATGACAATGCGGCTGCCGTATTTGGTAATTTTAACCAATTTTTCTCTCATATGGAGAGGCTGCAGGAAATAAATGATTTCTTGTGTATTGAGCCGGTCATTGAAAGATCAGGAAAACTGCCTGCCGGATCTCACCCTAAAATAGAATTTCAAAACGTAGCATTTAAGTATCCGGGAACTTCAAATTACATATTAAAAGACTGTTCCTTTGTAATGAATGCGGGAGAAAAAATCGGATTAATAGGAACCAATGGGGCGGGAAAAAGTACGATTCTCAATCTGATTTTCCGATTTTATGATGTAACACAGGGAATGATTTTAGTCGATGGAAAAGACATTAAAGAGTATGATGTATATAGTTTGAGAAAATGTTTTGGGGTGCTGTTTCAGGATTATGTGACATATTGTCTGCCGATGCGTGAGATCATAGCATTGTCAAATTTTGGAATGGCTGGCAATGACGGATTACTGGATTATGCGTGTGAGTTAAGTGGGGCAAAAAAATTTATCGATAAATGGGAAAAGAAATACGACACCATACTGGGGAGATTTTATGCAGATCATGGAGAATCTCTTTCCGGCGGTCAGTGGCAGGTCGTTGGTCTTTCGCGCGCCTATTTTCGAAAAGCAAAGTTTATGATTTTAGATGAGCCGTCATCTGCATTGGATCCGATAACGGAAGACAGAATATTTAACCAAATATACGATGTTTTTCATCGCAGCACCGTTTTGGCGATTACGCACCGCCTGTCGAATGTGAGGCGGTTTCATAAACTGCTGCTCTTGGAAAATGGCTGCATAATAGAAGAAGGAAGCCCGGAGGAATTGTATGCAAAAAAAGGAAGGTATTATGAATTATATAATATGCAGGCAAAAAAATATGAGGAAGAAAAGGGATGATTAAAATGGAAAAAACCGGAAACCGAAACCCCGCCCTGTTTCGTACAAGTTTTTGGTATTTTGTTTTCCAAAATCTTGTTACGATGGGGTATGTCCTGCTGCAGGCAAAGTTATTTTCGGATATGGTTTCCTTTGCAATGGAGTACCGGTATGCGCAGGTGATGTGGTCTGCATTGTATCTGATCGTATTGACAAGCGTGTATTTTGCTGTAAATGCACTGCTGAAAAATAAGACGGATCTGGCAAAGGAGACAGAGTACCAGCAGTTTCGCGAAAGCGTAGTAACATCTTTTTTCCGGCAGTCCAGAAAGAAGGTTTGTCAGTTTCAGGCAGGGGATATTCGGAAGAATATTGATCTGGATGCCAAAAAGGTGGCAGAGTATTATTGTACCGGGCTGCCAACGATGGTGGTTAATTTGCTGTTTGTATTGGTGACGATATATTTATTTGCGGCAAAATCTGTTCTGCTTGGGGTTATATTTGTGGTATTGTCGGCGCTGCAGGCGATTCCGCATGCGCTTGTGTCGTTCTTTTCCTATCGATATTATGACGCGGATCGGGAGGCGCAGGCTAAATGGACAGAAAATGTAATGGCAATGTACTTTGGAAATGCGACAATTAAATTGTATGGGCTGCATCATTTATTTTTTCGGAAATTTAAACAATTAAATCAAAAATGGGACAAGTTAGGAAGAAAAGCGAGCGCGGCAGGCAGGATCAGTGAGGGGATCTGCTCATTTATAGAAACCATATTACAAGTTTTCAGCTATTTGGTCTTAGGTTACTTTTTGCTGGAGGGCAGTGTAGATGTGGCGGCGGGAACGTATCTTCTGGTACTGGCGCCCAGATTGTTTGCTTATACAAATTCTATTTTTTCCGTTTTTCCGCAGATAGCAGAGTATAAGAAGGCAAAGAGAAATATAGAAAAATGGAAAGCTGCTTCCGTGGAGAAAGGAACCGGTTTAGCGTGCCATAAGATCAGCGTGGATTCGGTCGGTATCCAATATGAGGATGTTACTGTTTTGGAAAATTTTTCCTGTAAAATCGATCTTTCAAAAAAATATTATATTGTGGGGGAGAACGGCAGTGGAAAAACGTCCTTATTAGAGTGCATTGCCGGACTTCGGGACGTGGATTGCGGAAAAATTTTGTATGATGATCGTGAAGTTGACCGGGTTGGGGATCCGCAGTTTTATGATGCGTTTGCCTATCTGCCGCAGGAAGATGCTGCTCTGGATCTAAAACCGTATGAGCTGTTTTGCGAAGCCAGAAAATGTGTGGAGGACAGAGCGTTAGAGACGGCGAGACAATTTGGCTTGTCAGAGGAAAATATATATTCGACAGCGCTGTGCGATCTGTCGGGCGGAGAAAGAAAAAAAGTGTATCTGAGTCTGGTGCTGGCGATGGAAAATAAATTTCTATTTTTGGATGAACCGACGAATAGTCTGGATGCGCAAAGTGTTGAAATGCTTGTTGAAAGGATGGAAAAGCGGAAGAAGGGGTGGCTTGTGATCACACATGATACGAAATTGATTCAAAGGGCAAGTGGCGCGACGATTTATTCCTTGTAGATTTTGGGGAGGAAAGACATATGAAAAATAGAAATATATACTGGGATACGGTGCGCTGGATGCTGCTTCCGGTTTTGTCAAATGTTATTTACGAAGTATTGAAAATTTTGATGGTATTTATCGTTGCCTATTATCTGGGCGGGGTCACGGATGCAGCAATAGCAGGAAAATATACCATTTTTTTGGAAAAGGGCAAAGTCCTGTTACTCGTTATGGCAGCCGGGGCAGTGTGTGTTCCGTTGGCTGCGATCGCGATGGATTTTATCTGGATTAAAGCGGGTTCGGTAAGTGACATAGAAATGTGCAGTAAAATATCTTTTTGGAAATACGATAAATTGCGGAAGATCGACGAGGGAGAGATCGAATATAAATTATCCGAGGAATTATGTGAATTCCGGATTTGTTTTGCCAATATATTTTCGACGCTGCTGCTTGTTCCCTTCTTTTGTATTTTCTTGTCGTATTGTGCGAAACAAATGGGATTTCTCTACTTGCTGCTTGGTATTTGCTGTTCTCTTTTTACCCTGTTAATTCCTATTGTTTTTCGTAAAATAAATCTGAAATACGAAAAAGAAAATTGGAATTATTTAGCCGGGCAAAACCAGATTTTCACACAGATTTCGCAGTTTGCAGGGACGATAAAAGGCTTTGGATTAGAAAATAGAATTGTAAAAATATGGAAAGAACAATTTGCGGAACATTTGCATTCATCGCGTAAAAAGGCAGTAAAGATCAAAACTTTATCAAATGAAGCCAATGGGTTTGTCAAAGCCGTTTCGCAGATCGCGGTCTTGATACTGGGCTGTGTGTTACTGGAAAAGAAGATGATAACCACAGGGTGTATCGTTATTATGCTGCAATATTTAAGCATTTTTGATACGTTTTTTGATCGTTGTATTCAATCCATTACAGACATAAGTAAAATAAGGGAAAGGGCAGAAAGATTACATCTGTTTTACGATGACCGGGAGCGGGAAAACGGTGCCGGTTTGTCCGATAACGTTGAAACAATCTGTTGCAAAAATCTCAGCTATTCTTATGAGGGAAACAACGTTATTGACAAGGTTTCGTTTTCTATAAAGAAGGGCGAAAAGGTACAGATTAGCGGACAAAATGGAAGCGGAAAATCAACGCTTTTTAAAATTTTGTGTGGCCTGGAGACGGAATATGAGGGAGAAATATTCATTAATAATATAGAGTTGCGGCAGATGGATCTGTCCATGTGGAGAAAAAAACTGGCAGTTATTTTCCAAAATGCTTATATTTTTCCCGGCACAACAGAGGAAAATGCTGCGATGGGAGATCTGAATGCAGCAGAAGCGCAGGTGCAAAAACAGATGCAGTTTTTCGGGATTGCGGATATGGCAAAAAAGCAGATCAGCTATGGTGCCAATGAGCTGTCAGGCGGAGAAAAACAGAGAATTGCGATGGCGAGAGCTGCCCTGAAAAATAGTGAAATAGTATTGGTTGATGAGGGCGATAATCATCTTGATACAGAGGGAAAGAAACTTTTATTTGACTATATAGACCAGACGGACAAAACCGTTATTTTTATCAGTCATGACCCGGAATTTCGGAAAGCAGCGAACCGTGTTATGTGTTTATAAAATTAAGAAACAGAAAAGCAGCCGCTTGAAAATATTGGAGAAATATGGTAAGATAGAGCGGCATAAAAAATAGTAAAGGACGTGTTAAATGAATACAATTAACGATTTAAAAAAGGTTTTGAAAAAAAGTACACCGGAGGGTATCAATGGTGCCAGAAAAAGTTTATACCAGAGATTGTGTGGGGACAAATATTGTTACTACAATGACATCGTTTTATTTTTTGACTTTGTAAATTATAAGACACCGGAACTGCTGACGATGAATATAGGAATTCCGATTGATAAATTAGGGATTGACAGCAGGGATTTAGGTGGCGTTGAAACGTATGTGGAGGACTATTTCTTTCGGGAGATCGCGGCTGTAATCCAATTGTTTGAACGGGATAATGTGATAGAGGATTCGCAGAAAGAATATGTGCAGGCGAAGCTGAACATACAGGACTGTGACAGCAGGATCGTAAAGAGAACGTGTTCTTATCTGCTGGAGGATTATGTTTATGTGAAATGTCATTGTAAGATGCCGCTGAATGGTCTGAATGCGGTAGCAGGAAAAAAGGCGCTGCGGATGATTACGGATCTGTTGAAAGAGCTGGATCACTGGATGGAAAATTTTAATCTCAATCCCTATGAAGAGGGAAGAAAAGTATATGTGAACCAGTTGAAGATCCGGGACATTTTAAAGGAGAAGAAAGCGGTTTGTTTTATCCGGGATGGCAGTATTCTTCCGCGAGACAGTGAAGGGAAAATAGAAGAAAATGCCACTCCGTTTTACTCGCCGGAGGAAATGAGGGAGGTTCTTAAATTAAGTGAGAGGGAAACCGTTACGGGAATGCTTATAAAGCAG
>DJNB01000073.1:0-11535 GCA_002435545.1 Lachnoclostridium sp. UBA6475 | reverse complement strand
GAATTACGGCGGTGACAGGCGGTGCCTATTCGGGAAAAACGACGCTGTTGGAAGCCATTCAATCCGGGATTTACAATCATGTTAGTGGAGACGGACGGGAGTATGTCATAACGGACGAGAGTGCTGTAAAAGTTTGTGCGGAGGATGGAAGGCCTGTAAATAATCTGGACATTTCTCCGTTTTTTCAGGAAGAAGTGAATGGCAGCAGCCTGCAGCAGTTCAGCGCGCAGCATACGAGCGGAAGTACGTCGCAGGCAGTAAATATTATCGAGGCATTGTACGCAGAAAGCAAAGTGCTTTTGGTAGATGAGGACAGATCTGCCGCCAATTTTATGCACCGCGACGAGGTGATGCGTGACATAATAGAGAGGGAGCCGATCATACCTTTTACCGACCGGATCAAGGAAATTTCAACCCGGATGGGAGTGTCTCTGGTTCTGGTGATCGGGGGAACAAGCCAGTATTTTGGATATGCGGATCAAGTGATTTTGATGGATCATTTCAAAGCGTCAGACATAACAGAAAAGGTAAAGAAATTTGAATTTGCGGATACGAGTAAAAAGACATTGGCGGATTGGACGTATTCCAGAAAGATAATGACAAAATTTGACAAAGAAATATTGTTTCAAGGTGTCTGTACAAAAGACCGGTCGGCAGTATTTTTTGACGACTATGTGTCAGAACTTACCAACACGGGAAATCCGTTTTCGCAGGCGCAATTGAATCTGCTGGCGAAAGTGGCAGGAAAGGTTTTGGAAATCGAAGACAGGGGCGATCTGAAAGAAGATGTTGACCGCATACTTTCCCAGGCAGGGCACGGAGAAAGTTTCAGACAGGGAGATTTTGAACAGATCCGGCGGGTGGATGTGCTTATGTGCTTGTTCCGGATGAGCGGACTTGAATTTGCCAATGCACAATAGAATTTGACATTTTTTTCATAATTCAGGGAACTTTTTTGCGACTTAAAGTATCATAATATTTAGAAGAGAAAATGAGTCATGTACGGAGGGAGAAATGGATGAATCAACAAAAAACGAATCGGATAGCAAAAATTTCATTACTGTTAATTGTAGTTATTTTTGCCGGATTTATCTTTGGTGAAAGTTGGCTTCCTTCCGATCAGCCTAAGATTAAGAACAGCTGTAAGACATACGCCGGCAAATGGGAACGTGTCCGGCAGGATGGAACGTACGAAACGGTAAAAATACCGGGAGAATGTGCCGCGGAAAGAAATGAAGTGGTGACGCTGCAGACCGTTTTGCCGCAGAAAATGAAAGCCGGACAGTATATGTGTTTTCGGAGTGCTAAGCAGGATATGCGCTTTTATGTGAATGGAAAATTAAGGCAGCAGTATTCTACCAAGGAGAGCCGTATTTTTGGAAAAATGAGTGCGGTCGTTTATGTTTTTGTGGAACTCGGTGAAGAAGATGCAGGAAAGACGATGCGTGTGGAGACGCAGACGGATTCGTCGTATTCCGGTATATTTTATGAAGTGTACATCGGAACGCCGATGGGGGTATGGAACAAATTATTTAAGAGTTTCGGCATGGAACTGATTGTGGCATTTATTACATTGGTTTTGAGTATTATTGCCATTGGAGCGAGCGTTGCATTCCGGCTGTGCTATCACAAGAGAATGCCGCTCGAATATCTTGGTTTTGGCATCTTAATTGCGGCGATGTGGCTTATCACCAATTCGGTATTCCGGCAGCTGATGTTTCCTAATTTATCACTTGTAAATGATATGACGTTTTTGATGATCATGCTGCTTGCGCTGCCGTATCTTTTTTATATGAATGCCATTCAGAACGGCAGATATGAGAGAGGGTATGATATACTGGAAAAAATTGTCATGCTTAATTTTGCTGTCTGCGCCGGACTGCATATGACGGGCATTTGCGATTATACGGATACCATCGGATATATTTCTGCGTTCTGCGTGGTATGTATTTTCTGGATTTTTATTACTATTTTCCTGGACATTAAAAAGAAACGGATGCGGGAGTATACGTTTGTTGCCATTGGGATTTTCAGTGCTTGTCTCGCAGCGGTATTTCAGATATTTTTCTATTTTCAGCGGTCCAATTTATTCAATGGAGTTATTCTGGCGCTGGGATTAATTATCCTGCTTCTGTGTTCGACGATCAATACGATTCAGGAAATTGTGATGATGGATCGTGAAAAACAGCAGGCGATGTCAGCAAGCGAGGCAAAAGGGCGGTTCCTTGCCAATATGTCGCATGAGATCCGGACGCCGATCCACGCAGTACTCGGAATGGACGAGATGATCCTGCGCGAGAGCGGGGAGGAGAAGATCCGGGAATATGCGCTGGATATACGAAATGCCGGGCAGACATTGTTATCGCTGATCAATGATGTTTTGGATATTTCTAAGATCGAATCCGGGAAATTGGAAATTCTTCCTGTGGAATACGATGTCAGCAGTCTGATTTTTGACATTGTTAATATGATGAAAATGAAGGCAAGGGATAAAGAACTGGATTTTCAGCTTCATGTGGACGAGCGGATTCCGAGCCGTCTCTTTGGGGACGATGTGCGGCTTCGCCAGATTCTTGTAAATTTGCTGAGCAATGCGGTCAAATATACGGAGCAGGGAAGCGTGACATTGGAAGTGGCTTTTGAGGAAACTTCGCAGGAAGCGGATGATACGGTCGAATTGCTATTTCGTGTGCGCGATACCGGGATTGGAATCCGGGAAGAAGATCTGGAGCAGTTGTTTACGGCATTTGAACGGCTTGACGAAAAGCGAAACCGGAAGATTGAAGGAACCGGTTTGGGGATGAGCATTACAACGCAGCTTCTTGAAATGATGGGCAGCCACCTGGAGGTGGAGAGCGAGTATGGCAAAGGTTCCGTATTTTCTTTCCGGCTGGTGCAGGCTGTGGTCAATCCGGAGCCGGTGGAAAATCTTGGAAAAAGAATTGCCGGCCGTGTGGCAGAATATGAATATCAGACTATGTTTACAGCGCCGGAGGCACGGATCCTGCTTGTGGATGACAACGCCGTAAACCGCCGTGTGCTGGTTCAGCTGCTGAAGGAAACGAAAGTGCAGGTGGAAGAAGCGTCCAGCGGAGAACAGTGCCTGGAATGTGTGGAAAAAAATACCTACGATTTGATTTTCTTAGATCATATGATGCCGGGGCTGGATGGGATAGAAACGCTGCAGGAAATGCGCCGCAGGGAAAACGGCGGCAAAGAAGTTCCGGTTATCGCTTTGACCGCAAATGCCGTGACGGGGGCAAGAGAAATGTATCTGCAGGCAGGGTTTGCGGATTTTCTTGCCAAACCGGTCAAACCGGAAAAATTGGAAAAAATGTTAATGGACATGCTTCCTGCGGAAAAAGTAAATTTGCCAAAAAATGTAAATGGCGGCAGCGTACAGAAAAAAGAAGAGGAAGTGATTCCGGAAGTAGATGGAATCAACCGGGACTTTGCCCGGCTGTACTGCAAAGATAAAACCATCTGGAAAGATACGCTTCGGCAGTTTGCTGTTACGATGGAGCAGGAGGCGCAAAAACTGGAAAAAGAGTATGAACAATTGTGCCGGCTGCCAGAGGGATCGGAGGAAAGTGCGCAGGCATTTCATGCCTATTGTATACAGGTGCATTCGATGAAAGGGGCGGCGGCTATGGCAGGAGCTGTGACGCTGTCCGGGGCAGCTCAGATGCTTGAACTTGCGGCAAAGGAAAATAATGGAAAAAGAGTGCAGGATATCACGCCGCATTTTATCGAAGAATGGCGCGAAATGAAGAGCCGCCTGCTTCCGTTGTTTGCGGACGGTGAGTCGGCGGGAAAAAATGTCTTGGAAAGCGAGACAATGCGGACGTTACTGGGCATTATGAAGAGCGCGGTGGAGCAGATGGACGTTGACCGGGCAGACGAGATCCTGCGGCAATTAAAAGAAGTTTCCCTGCCGACGGAAGAAATGCAGCAGGCATTGGCGGCATTGTGCGCCGCGGTTACAGATTTGGAACAAAACGATGTCATCATCTGGTGTGACAGATTGGAGGAATTGTATGAAGAATATATTGATCATCGGTAATTCGGACGAGGTAAGAGAGAAACTGCGTGACTGTCTGCAGGAGATATTTCAAGTCTATATGTGTCCTCTCAAACAGGAAGATGTAAAAACAATGATAGAGGTTATCAAACCACAGCTTTTGCTGCTGTGCGAACTTGGGACAGGAGAGGAAGAACTGGAAAATTTTTCCTGGCTCTGCAAAAATGTTCCGGGTTGTCCGATACTTGGTGTTGCTACGGAGCAGGATTGGAGGCGGTGCCGCAAATACTACCAGGGCGGACAGTTTCATCTTTTGATCCGACCGGTTTCAAAACAGAAATTACTGGAAACCTGCCAGGATTTAATGGGCAGAAGTCAGGGGAAAATGCCGCAGGAAATAGGGACGGCAGCCGGAAATGGAAAGAAAAAAATACTGCTTGTGGACGACAGCGGAGTCATGCTTCGCAGATTGAAAGGGATGCTCGAACGAAGTTATGATATCAGCATGGCAAAATCCGGGGAACAGGCATTGAAAATGATGGCGAAAGAACTTCCCGACCTTGTACTGCTGGATTATGAGATGGAGGGCATGAATGGCAAGGAAACTTATGAGCGAATGAAAAAGGATGACAAAATGAAAAAAATTCCGGTCATTTTTCTTACCGGAAACGGGGAACGGAAAGCCATTTACTCGATATTAGCGACAAGACCCGCCGGCTATATTTTGAAACCACCGGAAGAGGCAAAAATTCTGGAGAAGATACAAGAAGTTTTGTTGAAAGACCAGTGGGAGATTCCATGATAAGAGTTGTTCATTCAAAATCGCTGCGTTAGTAACAAAAACTAAGGCAGCGATTTGTTTTTCATTATGCGTAATTTTGGATGAGCCAGCGTACACGTTCTTGCGTGGATGAGGCAAGAGAAAGGTAATAAATCATAGGTTCTGCGCTGCCTCCTTTCCATTGTGCCGCGTTCGCTTTGGCAGTTTTTTCTTTTTTCCGGATCCATGAGATCTGTGATTTTTTCAATTCTTTTTTGCGGGATGCAGACAAACTTTTGAATATTTTAGAATATACATAATTCAGCTCTTTGTCCCATGCCGAATATTGACTGCTCGCATCGCGGGTCATTTCACACTGGGTGCCATCGCACGGATACTTCTTTTTACATTTTTTTACAAGTTTCTTGTATCGTTTCATAAGAGTGGCTGACTGATCCGCTTTTGCAGAAACGGTACAAGTGGTGTCAGAAACAGAGGAACTGACAGTAACTCCAATCAATACGATGGCAATAAGGTAAACGGCTAATTTTTTCATAATAATCCTCCCTTTTTTGGTATAAACTCACCATTATATAATCTCAATCTGGCACATTTTCATGGCTTCCAGGGCGTTCGCATGTGACTCAGGGGTGACTCCTGCACAGCAGGAAGCGTCGACACTTATTGGAATCTCCGGCAATGCGGTTTTTAGGGAAAGAGCATTGGAAATAACACAAATATCCGTGCACAACCCCACCAATTCAACGGCATCACCCTGAATCAGACCGGGTGTCCGGGCGATGGCACCGGCCCAGTCAAAACCAAATGAAATCTTGTCGATGATAAGATCGGTAGCGCGGACGTCCAGCTTTTCTGTAATCTCCCAGCCCGCAGTGCCTTTGATACAGTGTGGAACCGGAAGATTTTTTCCCTCCTGGGTTTCCAGATAATTGTCAAAATGAGTATCCCGTGTAAAGATGATCTGGTCACCGTTGTTACGGCAATTGGAAATTTTTTCCTGCACGTTTGGCACGATAGCAGCTGCTTCTTTCGTGCCAAGTGATCCATCAATAAAATCATTTTGCATATCTACGACGATTAATGTTTTCATAAGAATCCTCCTTTTTGCAAACGCGCCAAACAGCCTGGTGCCATTTGACGCGTTCTATATCTTCTCAGCAACTACTGCTGACCATATTTTTTCAAAATCTTCTGAATTCTTTCGGATGGATCCAACAGGTTTGCGATGGAAGCATCGTGGTTCAATGTGTTGATGAGCAGAGCGATGTATTTGCTCATGTCTACGTTGATGTAGTATTCTTTTGAAAGAAGTTCTGCCGGCTGGTAGACAAGGTTTGTTGTCATTACGCGGTAGATGAGGCCGCTTTCAAATGCCTTGTCAAATTTTTCCAATCCGTTTGTGAAAAGACCAAAGGTTGCAGCGACAAAGATACGGTTTGCTTTGCGGCGTTTCAACTCGGTAGCAACGTCGATCATACTTTCACCGGAAGAGATCATATCGTCGATGATAACTACGTCTTTTCCTTCTACGTCAGCACCGAGGAACTCGTGAGCGACGATCGGGTTGCGGCCTTCTACGATCTTCGTGTAGTCGCGGCGTTTGTAGAACATACCCATATCCACTCCGGCAACACCGGCAAAGTAGATTGCACGGCCGGTAGCACCTTCATCCGGGCTGATGATCATGAGATTCTTTGGATTCATCTGAATATCCGGAACATTTTTCAGCATGGCTTTGATAAACTGGTACGTCGGCTGGATCGTTTCAAATGTGTTAAGAGGAATGGCGTTCTGGACACGAGGGTCATGCGCATCAAAGGTAATGATACTTTCTACGCCCATGTTCGTCAATTCCTGAAGTGCCAGTGCACAGTCGAGAGATTCGCGGGAGCTGCGCTTGTGCTGGCGTCCTTCGTATAAAAATGGCATGATAACAGTGATTCGTCTGGCTTTTCCGCTGACTGCAGCGATGATACGTTTCAGATCCTGATAATGATCGTCAGGTGACATGTGGTTGACTTGTCCACAAACCTTGTAAGTGAGGCTGTGATTACATACATCCAATAAAATGTACAAATCTTTACCACGAACGGATTCGTTTAAGAGACCTTTGGATTCACCGGAACCAAATCGAGGGCAAACGGCGTCGATCAGATAAGAATCTTTCTTATAACTTGTAAAGTGAATGGATTCTTCGTCGTTGCGGCTTTCATTTCTCCATGATGCTACATAATTGTCTACCTTTTCTCCGATAGAGCGGCTGCTTTCCAGGGCGATGATGCCCAGATCTCCGTAAGGGATAATGTCTGCAAAATTGTCTTGACTCATTACTGTCTCCTCCAAAAATAATTGTGATTGGTTAATGTTATATATCTAAAGCCGGCAGATCATTGCTGTCTGGCTTCGATGACTTTTTTGAGGCGAATGTCTTCGCCGGTTACTTTAAGTAGCGTGTAGCCGCTTGTAAGGCGCGAGAAGATGCGTTCACTGTATTGTTCTCTCAGATCATCAAACGAAAGATTCGTAGAGATGATGGTCGATTTTTTATGAACCAGTCTGCTGTCGATCACCTGATATAACTGCGAGGTGGTAAAACTGTTGGTCAGTTCCGTCCCCAGATCGTCCAGGATAAGCAGATCACAGTTCATGATATAAGAAACCGTGGTGCTTTTTTCGAGCGAACTTAACTCACGGTCAAACTTGTTCTTCTCTAAAATATCAAAAAGACCGATAGAAGTCAAGTACACAACCGTATAAGATTGCGATAAAAGTTCTTTGGCAATGCAGTGTGTCAAAAAAGTTTTTCCGACACCGGTATTGCCGTACAGCAGGAGATTTTGCCCGCAATTCCCGAAATTATCGCAAAAATCGTGCGCGGTCATAAGGATGCGCCGGATGTTGTCGCGAGGGGTAAGACCGGTACTTTCCTCAATATAATCATCCGGATAATAGGTAATATCAAAATGAGAAAAATTTTCAATATCAAGTATTTCTTTTAAATTGGATTGTTCATAAAGGTATTCGACAATCCGCTTTTGAAAACAGTGGCATTTTCTGTCGCCGATGTAGCCGGTATCGTGGCAGTCCGGGCAGGTGTAGACCGGCTCCAGATAATTTTCCGGATAGCCGTACTGCGCAAGCAGTTCCTTCTTCTCTCTGGAGATCTGCTCTGTCTTTTTGGTAAGTTCCCGCATACTTTCGTGAGAACCTTCTAACGCAGCGCGTGCAGCCAACACAGACGTTTCCCGCATTTGATCTTCTAATCTGCGGTATGCCGGGATCTTTTCGCGGATTTCTTTCTGCCGCATCAGATGAATGCGGTTGTTTTTCAATTGTGTTTTATCATAATCGGAGTATAAAAAACTGAATTGCTCATTTAATAACTGCATAATTTCCCCTTTTCTTTATGGCTGCAATAACTGTTTTTCCAAATTGGCATAATCGGACCGGCTGTATTCCCTCTGTGGGAAATTTTGAAACTGGTTCTTTTTGCCGGCGTCTTTTTTCTTTCCTGCCGCCTGTTTCTTCTGGTGGAAGGACTTATCACATTCTTTGATGTCGTCAAGCGTCTTTACGCCCTTTTTATGCCAGTCTGCGAGGATGCTGGCGGTGTAATTCAGGTTGGTGTCTCCGGACTGCAGTACGGTACGGTTACAGGCCTCTGCGAGGATGTCATCCGTAAAGTGGAATTCAGCAAAACGGTCAATGACGGCGCGCTCTGCCGGAGCAAGCGGACGCTTGATGCCGAGAGCCGTTGCGACAACCTTGTAAGTGCCGTGAAACTGATTGGTTTCGTCCCGTGCTTCCTGCGGAGTGCGGATTCCCTTTTTTGCCCAATCCAGAGCGATGGCTTCAATATAACGAGAACTGCGCTTGTCCCTTGCCAGAGCAGTTTCATATAAAGTAAGGATCAGGTCACGCGAAAAACCAAGATCGGACATCAGATACAAGATCAGCTGCATGTGCGCATCCGACATGGTAGTTCCCAAAAGCGTTTCCACGGAATTCAGGCAGGAACTGATCTCAAGGTCTTTTTTCAGTGCTTCTGCCATAAGCGGCGTGTAATTCTGGCGCGGCGGAAGCTCGCGTACCGGTGCGGCATCACTGCCGGCAGGTACCGGGTTTGCCGGTCTGGCCGGAGCGGTCTTTGGCTTTTCGGGCGCAATTGCAATGTCAGCGGCAGATGTCTGTGCCGGAGGTTTTGGCGCAGATTCAACTGTGGCTGCGGTTTCCGGAGCAGAAGGTTCCAAAGGCAAAAGGCACAGGTGTGTGATCTCGCCGTCTTTTTCTTCAATGTCCAAAAGCCCCTGTTTTTTCCAGTAGCGCAGGGCGCGAAGGATGTCTGCTTCTGTATTTGAAAGCATGTCTGCCATCATTTCAATCGTCAAAACGGGGGTCGCGCTTCCCATTCGCCGTAACAGATACAGATAAACCTTTACAAAACTTCCGTTTGCATCCGGCATATAAGTATCGATAAACGCATTGGGTATGTAAGTATATTGCTGTGAAAACTGCGTTGTCAATGAAAAACTCATTTTTCTATTCTGCCCCCTTCTAACTGTGTCTGTCCCCTTCTTTTTTAGATGGGACACCTTGCATTATATGATAAAAATTGCAATCTGTAAATAGCTAAAAAAATGTACCATTTTAGTAGAAAAAGACTTGTGGATAATGTGGATAATGTGGATAACTTTGTGGAAAAAATATCTTGACAACAGAAAAATTATTGTTCACATACCAATTTTCGGCATTTTAGAAAAAATAACTGGTAAAAAAAGTTATTCACAAAAAAAGCAAAGTAAAAAAATATCCACAGCCGTTGTTTTCTACAGAATGTTGATAAGGCTGTGGATAATGTGGATAAGTTAGCACTTGACAAGGTCTTCTCCGACTTCTACAATGTTTCCGGCTCCCATAGTTATTAACAAGTCATCGTGCATTAAATTTTTTTTCAAAAAGTTTTTTATGCTCTCAAAATCTCCCAGATACGTCACATCTGTTCCAAGTTTTTCCAGCCGGTCAGCGATGTCCTTCGAGGAGATGTCGCCAGGATCTTTTTCACGCGCAGCATAAATGTCTGCCAGCACGACGTGGTCTGCCAGCGAAAGGGCGTCGGCAAAATCGTCTAAAAAGTTTTTGGTGCGCGAATACGTATGCGGCTGGAAGGCAACATACAGCGAACGATGTGGATAATTTTTGGCAGAAGCCAGTGTGGCGCGGATCTCCGTCGGATGATGTGCATAATCATCGATCACCGTCGCGCCCCGGAACGTTCCTTTATATTCAAAACGGCGCTCCGTTCCTTTGTATTTGGAAAGGCCGGACTGAATCGTCTCTGCCGGAATCTCAAAGAGAGAAGCCAGAGCAAGAGAAGCCAGCGTATTGGAGATATTGTGCTTTCCGACGATGTTCAATTTGTAATGAGCACCCGGCACACCGGATCTTACAACGGTAAATTCGCCGCAGCCAAGTTCATCATAAGAAATGTCCGCTGCCGTAAAATCAGCAGAAGCATCGTCTACGGAGTACGTCAGCACGCGGCAGGCAAGCCCGTCTGTGATCTCCTTATAATTGTCAATGTCCGCATTGATGATCAACGTTCCGCTGGCCGGGAGAAGTTCCGCAAAACGACGGAAACTGTGCCTTACGTCGGCGAGGTCATGGAAGAAATCAAGGTGTTCTGCTTCTATATTTAAAATGATTCCGATTGTAGGGAAAAATTTCAAAAAACTGTTGGTATATTCGCAGGCTTCGATAACGAAAGTATCCGATTTCCCGATGCGGATATTTCCCCCGATCGCCGGAAGAATGCCGCCGACCGAGATCGTCGGATCCAGACCTGCTTCCAAAAGGATATGTGAGGTGATGGAAGTCGTCGAAGTTTTTCCGTGCGTACCGGATACTGCGATGGCGGTCGAATAATTTTTCATGACCTGGCCGACCATCGCAGCGCGTTCCATCATCGGAAGTCCCAGCTCTTTCGCGCGGACAAATTCCGGATTGTCTTCGGAGATCGCTGCCGTATAGACGACAAAGTCGATGTCCGGTGTTATATTTTCAGCTGCTTGTTCATATATTACTTTTATCCCAAGGGTCTCAAGGTGTCTGGTGATTTTAGAGGCAGTCCGGTCGGAACCGGTGATCGTAAATCCCATCGTGTGTAAAAGCTCCGCGAACCCGCTCATGCTGATACCGCCGATACCGATAAAATGCGCATTTCCGGGGTGACTAAAATCGATTTTATACATACTGATAACCATCCTTTTCTTATATTTAATGTAGCTATTCAGAACTGATGTCTGGATGGAGCTGCAAAAATAGCTACAATCTAATATATCTATTGTAAAACGAAGAGGTGAAAAAAACAAGAAGAAAACGGCAGGATTGGCAAATTGTGCATTTTACACAAAAAAAATAAATTTTACAAAAAATATTTGTGAAAAGTATTCACATTTTACTTAATATATGTTATAATGTGTTTATGTTTCACGAGACCTGTTAAAAATCACGATTTGACAGGCATAATTACAACAGGGGGTGATCTGATGATCAAAAAAGAGATGATAGCTATGCTGCTGGCAGGAGGCCAGGGTTCACGACTTGGAGTACTTACGGCAAATGTAGCAAAACCTGCTGTTGCTTTTGGGGGAAAGTATCGTATCATTGATTTTCCGTTGAGTAACTGTATTAACTCCGGAGTAGATACCGTTGGGGTGCTTACACAATATCAGCC
>DJNB01000143.1 GCA_002435545.1 Lachnoclostridium sp. UBA6475 | reverse complement strand
AAAAGAGGTGTTTGGCATGACGACAGCCGATCAGCCACCCCGGAAACCGGGAAAAAGCAAGAGTTCTGTGGTGAGGAGCCGCCCGGAAGAGAAGCAAGCCACCCCGGAAACAGGAAAAAAGCAAGGTTACCGGGGTGCGGAGCCGCCCGGAAGGGAAGTCAGCCACCCCGAAGACAAGCCAACCGTCTCCAAGACATGTCACCCACCCCCAAAACAGTTATGCCACTTTCAAAAAGGAGCAAACTGCCATATTTTTGAAAAAATAATAGGGTATATTGGAAACATGATGAGAGGAAGGGAAACCGTTTGTTTCCCTGACAGTATAGAATGAAAATGACAGCCAGGAGGAAGATGGGATGGATTTTCCGGGAAAAGAAAAACTGAAAAAAATATGGAATAATTACAGAAAACCTTCCATGTATGAGAAGGGATACCTTCCGCGATATGATGAAGAGTATGAAAAGGAAAAAGATTCGTACCAGCGGTATCAGTTTGTGGAAAAGAGAAAAATTGAAGTGGAAAGCGATATCGCTTACGAGAAAGGTTTAGCGGTAGAGAGCCGCGAACGAGATCAGGAATTGACAAAGCAGTTAAAAGAAAATAAATATTTGTTTGAGGATCCTTGTGTGATACTGAATCCGTATGGAAGGACTCCGCTTTGTGCGTATGTGATGTTTTGGACGGAGGAACCTTGTGCAGTACAGTTTACGGTAAAAGGAAAGACAAAAGAGGCAGATATCTGCGAGAAGATTGTTACACTTGAAAATTGGCACAGAGTGCCGGTATATGGATTGTATCCGGAGATGGACAATGAAGTAAAACTGGAAATGATTGACAAAAAAGGAACAGTCATTGCGGAAAAGAAACTTATGATACTAACAGACAAGTTACCGGACTCTATGAATGATCTGGTGCAGGTAAAGAAAAAGACAGCGGAATCGGCGATGAAACTGATCCTGGCAGTTGGAAAAAGTATGCCATATCCGGCAGCGTTTGATGAACAGGGAGACATTCGTTATGTGATGCGGTTTCGACCGCGTGGATATGGATTTTTCCCAGTGGCAAATGACCGTTTTATTGTAATGGAGCGCCAGACCCTTCTTCCGACGCAGTTGATCCCGCACTCTACACAGATGTATGAGATGGACTATCTCGGAAGAGTGTATCGGACGTATTATGTTCCCAATGGCATACACCATGATGTATGTGAGATGACACCCGGCGGGAACTTACTTATTGCCAGTAATTCCCAGTGCGGGCATGTGGAAGACTGCATTGCAGAGGTTAATCGGGAAAACGGAAAAATAGAAAAAGTGCTGGATATGAGAAAGATTTTTGGCACCGCGTACCGGGATCGAACCAATTGGGTGCATATCAATTCGTTAGATTACGACAGTACAAAAAAGCAGGTCTATTTTTCGGCGAGAAATATCCATACCATTGGATGCATTGACTGGAAAAAGGACAAGCTGAAATGGATATTGGGCGAGAAAAATATGTGGAGAGAGCGGCCATTTTCAAAAAAACTGCTATCGACGCCGGAAGGCATGCCATGGCATTTCCAACAGCATTCTGCCAAATTGATCCGGGAAAATCTTGATGGACGGGAAGACACGATCCATATTATGATATTTGACAATCATTGGCATGTGCGAAGAAAAAATAAATTTTTTGACAACGATGAGCAATCTTATGTTACAATATATACGATAGATGAAAAAAAGAAGAAGGCGTGGATTGAAAAACGTTTTGGCGGAATTAAGTCAAAGATCACGTCCAATGGATTTCTGTGCGGTGAAAAGCACCGGCTGTTTTACATGGGAGGATTTCTGGCATATCCGGAAAAATATGACAACCGCGGTGGATGGATCTATGAATTTGATTATGACACAGGGAAAACTTTAAACGAATATTCCGTACGATATTATTTCTTTCGTGCGTATGAACTGCGTATGAATATGCAGGATCTGTCAAAGACAATGGATCTGTACGAAGAGCCATGTGTGGGCTGGCTTCAGCCGTTTGAAAGATGGGACGAGCCGGTCAGCCGTCCGGAGAAAAAAATATCTGAGGCGCCGATCCGATGTATGCAGGAGAGAATACGGCTCCGGCTGGAAGATCAGAATTTGCAGATCAAATCCAGAGATCATTTGATTGAACAGGTAGTCGTAAAGGGAACGCATTACACGTATCAAAAAGATTTCCGCAAGCCGCCGAGAGAACAGGATCTTGCTGCTGAGATGGAGTATTATGTGTCGATCCCATTATACAATCTGCTGGATGATACGTACGAAGTGTATGTTCGATTCGGAGGAGAATGGTACGACAGTGGACAGACTTTTACAATCCGAAGCCGTAGATAGAAGGAGTAGATGAAGTGAGTAAACGATGTGTTCCTCTGGGGATCATATTATGCCTCGGAGCGCTGATTCTGGTGTTATTTCCTGCACAGGCGCAGGCAAAGCGTAAAACGGTGCGGGCGAATACCATCAAGGCGCTGGAGCAGGCGACAAAGAAATTGGAAAAAACTGGTGGGATCATATGGCTGGGAGATCGGACTTACCGGCTGAAAAAGAGCATAGTGATCCCTTCCCATGTTACCATACGGGGAAAAAAGAAAACGGTGATCGACGGCTCTTTACTGCGGGGGCGGACGGCATTTGTCACAAGAGATACCAGGGATGTGCATATTCGCTGGATTCATTTTACAAAAATGAAAAAAGGCAGTGCCATCAAAGGGATACGAAGCCGAAATATGCGGATTACCGACTGCACATTTTCGGGTGGTGACTATGGTGTTTCTTTTGAGGGATGTTACCGGCCTATCGTGAGCAAGAATACTTTTACGAAACTGGGACAGCCGGTTCGCTTTACTGTTTCAAGGAAAATGGTAAAAAAGACAATAAAACGGAATCGGAGGATCCAGATCAAGAAATATACAAAAATTGTAAAAAACAGCATTACGGCACAGCGGATCAAACAGATGAAAAATAATACCGTCCGCAAAGTAAAACATTATTATGTGACATTTTCAAACGATGGGAAGACCAAGAAGAGACTGTTTTACTATCGGGATAAAACGGATAATAACCTGTATCTCAAACCGGAGACGCGCCCTTACCGGGAACGTTATACCGACGAGCCGACTTATCGGGGAAATACGAAAGGGTATTACCAGCTGCGTTCGTATATGGAGCAGCTGGAATACTGCGGAGGCGGCACGCTGACGCTGAAAAAGGGAACCTATTGTATCAGCAACGCGGTCTGTATTCCGTCCAATGTAAAGATCGTGTTCGAGGACGGAGTTGTGATCAGGAAGACCAAAGCCATTTACCAGACAGAACTGGACAACCATAAAGTAATCTTTATCTTTGTACCGCCATCCAAGGCAAAAGTCAAGGAAGCAATCGGAGGTTACGGGGGAACGCATGATGTGACGATGACAGGCATTGGAAATGTAGTGATCGACTGCAATAACAAACTGCCGGGACGCGGGATGGATCTGGGACACTGCCGCAATATCGTGATCGAAAATCTGACATTTCATAATCAATACGGCTCGCATTATATTGAACTCAATTCGTCGGATCACGTAACTGTAAAAAATTGTAATTTTTGGAAATTTTGTGATTATAAGGGTGACACGTATAAAGAGGCTATCAATATAGACGGGACGGATTATGCCGTCAATGGATTTAACCACATATGGTCCAAACATGATAAGACCATCTGCTATAACATTGAGATCACAGGCTGTAAATTTACCGATCTTGGAACTGCGATCGGTTCCCATACCTATCTTGCAGATCAGGGGCAGCAGCGATATCATACCAATATCCAGATCAAAAATAATATTTTCTATGGTTCGACGAATTGTGCGATCCGCGCCTTAAACTGGAGAAATGTGGTGATAGCGGATAATTCTTTCCGCGATATCGGAATACAAAACGGAGCAAAAAATTTCTCTATTTTTATGGGTGGCGTTGTCGATGCAACGGTGACGCGCAACGCATTTGCCAACGTGTACGTACCGATTACCGTGCGGCAGCAGATTCAGTATGCATTGGAACGAAAAGCCGGATATCCGGTGAGTGAGTGCCTGCTTACGGATCAGAACTGGAAGGATATGCTGCATACAAATATTATTTACGGCGCGGTGTTTAAAGCGGCCGTTCGTTATACAAAAGATTTAGAATTAAAACAAAAAACTTTAAAATATTTTAAAGAATAAAAAGAAATTGACATATTTTGCATGTAAAATAAATATAGCAACATGAAAAGAAAGGTGAGAAGTATATGAAACGCAAATTAGTTATCGCTGGTGCAGTGATTGCATGTGCAGCGGCTTGTCAGATGATACATGCCGATACCGCGCAGGCAGCAAAAAAATATACCATCAGCAAATCCACAAAACCATGCAACAGCGCATACATTAAAGAGAAAGGTTACAATTCAAAATCGAAAAATTATTATACTATAAAATCGTATCTTGAAAAGTTAAAAAAGCAGGGTGGCGGTACGCTCGTTTTGAAAAAGGGAACGTATAAGATCTGTTCGACATTGACGGTGCCAAGCAATGTAACCATTCAGTTGAAAAACGGCGTTGTGTTGAAAAAGACGGACAAGACCGGAAGCAAGTCATTGAAAGCCGGAAAAGTCATGTTCAAATTAACAAGTGCAAAAGCAAAAGACTATAAAGGCACGAAAAAAGTCGTGATCACAAGCAATAAGAAGGCGACGATCGATCTTGGAAAAGTGAAAAATGCAGTTGCGATCGATATGGGGCACAACTACAATGTAAGTATTTCCAATTTGAAATTCCGCAATAAAAACGCAGGTACATATATCAATGTTGCGGGAAGCCGGACGGTAAAAGTGACCAATTGTACGTTCCAGGGAAATAAAAATTACACGGGTGGTTCGTATCAGGCAGCAGTTATGGTGAATGCCTATAAGAGCACACCTTGTAACACCGTAACGATTGATGGAAATACATTTACTGATCTTGAAAATGGAATCCGGTCGACAAAATACAAAAAAGAAGTTTATGCAGAGGGCATAACGATCCGCAATAATAAATTTAAAAATATGGAGATCAGTGCGGTTACCGGAAAAATGTGGACGGGAGCTGCATTGACCGGCAATACGATTTACCGGGGTGACGCTGCCAAAGGAACGGCATTTGCATTCCAGATGTACAGCATGACGGAACCGGAGATCTCCGGAAATACAATAGATAAATGCCGTACACCGATTTATTTTGGCAGAGCATCTAAAGTGGATAACTCCATCTCGGCGGCAAAAATTTCTTCGATGGAAAATAACACCGTAACGGATGCGGTTGTTTATTATGTCATTCAGAAACATGACGCAGAGTCAAGATTACTGTATTTTAAAGACAAAAATGAAAAAGATTTCCGCATCACTCCGGAGACGACGCCGTATCGTGGACATTACGAGACGACTTCCGGATATACGGCAAACAGCGGACAGGCAAAGACATATTATGTATTCCGTTCTTACATGGAGCAGCTGGAATATACCGGCGGCGGTACGATCACGGTAGCAGCCGGAACATATACGTTGAGCCATTCTGTCTGCATTCCGTCCAACGTAACCGTAAACTTTGAAGATGGTGTAAAAATTCAAAAAGTAAAAGCGGTAAATACCAATCTGGCAACCAATAAAACGATGTTTGAACTTGTGCCGCCTTCCAAAGAGGGCGTGAAAAATTCGATAGGCGGATACAATGGTTCCCAGAATGTAACACTTCAGGGAAATGGAAGTACGATCTTTGACTGTGCTTATACG
>DJNB01000169.1 GCA_002435545.1 Lachnoclostridium sp. UBA6475 | reverse complement strand
AACCCCAACGATAAAGCCGACAGTAACCCCAATGGTAAAACCAACACCGACGGTAACGCCAATAGCAAAGCCGACGGTGACACCAACGTCAAAGCCAACGACAAAACCAGATTCTACATTACAGCAGTCGCCGAACACGAATGTCCAGCCGTCACAACTGCCGGCTGCAACCTTGACACCGGCAGCGGACAACCAGAATCCGGCAGCAGACAGCACAAAGACAACCCTTAAAAAAGTAACAGCATTTAAGGCAAAGGCTTTGAAAAAGGCATTGAAACTTACGTGGAAAAAAGCGGCAGGTGCTTCCGGTTATGAAATTCAATATTCGCTGAATAAGAATTTCAAAAAAGCAAAGAAGATTACCATTAAGAAAGCATCTGTGAAGACGAGAACGATAAAAGGTCTTAAGAACAATAAGAAATATTATATCCGGATTCGTGCTACGATGAGAAAGGGCAAGCGAAAGATCAATGGCCCTTGGGTTAAAACATCTAAGAAGACAAAAGCATAGAGTACGGTATCCTATGAAAATATCCCTGTTATCCAGTAAGTGGGTGCCAGGGATATTTTCTTGCATTAAAAACTTATGATTTTTAAACTAAAATAATTAAAATTCACAAGAAAATGTGATTATTCTGATTGCAAGAAAATGGGTTATGTATTATACTAGAAAGTAAGTTTTGCAAGGTATTGGGTGACAAAAGGATGAGTAAAGTTGTTTTGTATGGAAAATAAAATAAGCGAGGTAATTAAAGTGCTATTGAAATATAACGTATCAAATTTTAAATCTATCGGACACAATATTGAGTTCAGTATGTTCCCAACGACATCAGATATAGATGAGCGATATACGAAGAAAATACAGACAAAAGCTGGAATCTGGAAAGTATTAAAACGAAGTGCTTTTTATGGACCGAATGCATCTGGAAAAAGTAGTTTTATTGAATCTATTGATTATGCAAGAGATTTTATTGTGGATGGAATTCCTTCAGGAAGAGGAACTGGTGTAAATCAGTTCAAAGGAGAGTTTGAAGATTTAGACCAGCAATCTGCATTTCAATTTACTTTTTTAGCAGAAGACAATGAAATCTATGAATATGGTTTTTCTTTGGATTCAAAGCAAGTATATGAGGAGTGGTTAATGATTCTGACAAAAAATGGTTTTGAACCACTATTTGAAAGACAAACGGATGCTGAGGAAAAAACA
This sequence comes from Lachnoclostridium sp. UBA6475, assembly GCA_002435545.1. Classification (GTDB taxonomy): domain Bacteria; phylum Bacillota; class Clostridia; order Lachnospirales; family Lachnospiraceae; genus Eubacterium_F. The sequence continues at coordinate 19,457 of DJNB01000169.1, read as the reverse complement.
ATAATAGAGATTACCGCTAAGTTTGCACGAAAAAAATCAAAAAATAGGGAATTAGCGGAGCTTTTGAAGGAAACAATTAAAGAGAAACAGAAAAACCAGTTATTTTTATATAAATTATATGATAATGGAGTAAGAAGAGTAGAGCCAGTAATGGAATGGTTTCGGTCTATTCAAGTTATTTTCCCAAACACAAAAGTTCGTTTTTTACCAATTCGAATTAGTAAAGATATGGATTTCCAGAAATTTATATCTAATAGTTTGAGCAAAATGGATACAGGAGTTATACAGGTATCGGCTGTAAGTGATGAAATAGACTTTCATGATTTTGCAGAGAAAGCTCATTTTCCAAAAAAATTAATTCAGGATATTGAAGAAAAAAAGCAGGGAATGTTCAGTATAGGCGGAAAATATTATATTTTCGGAGAAAAGCAGGAAAATCGGATGAGACTTATTCAAATTAAATTCGAACATAGATTAAATTCGAAGAGTGTAGAGTTTGATTTGGAAGATGAATCGGATGGAACTCAAAGATTATTGGATTTGCTGCCAATGCTTTTTGCAATAGATAAAAAGAATAGAAGTATTTATCTTGTAGACGAGATTGATAGGAGTCTTCATACTAAATTATCAAAGTATTTATTGAAACTTTTCTTGGAAAATAGCAATGATGCAAATTGTCAGATTATTTATACAGCACATGATGTAAATTTAATTGATTTTGATGAGTTTTCGCAGGAGGAGATTTGGTTTGTAGAAAAGAAACTAACAGGAGAAACGATTATTAAGCCAATGTCTGATTTTGATGTTAAAAGCGATCAGGATATTTTAAAGGCATATTTGAACGGACGTTTTGGAGCTATTCCAGTGATAAAGGGGGTGTAATAGATGCAGCTTATTCATAGAAGAAGTACGCCCTATACTAATGAAAATCCATATAGATCAAAAAGACCAACTACATCTAAAATTATTTTTTTATCATGTGAAGGAAGTGTCACGGAAGAAGAATATATAGAAGTTTTATCTCGAATTTATGATGGTGTAAAAAGTAGAGTACAAATAATTTCTGTGGCCGAAGATGAAGTACATACACTTCCGAAAAACAGGACGAGAGAGCAGAATCAAGTGTTAGGAAAATCGAAGCCATGGCAATTGGTGGAACGAATTAATAAATTTAGGGAAGAAAAAGAAGAAAAATATGAATTTTCAAAATATCCAGAAGATGAGTTTTGGATTGTTTCAGATGTAGATGATAATCTGGATAATCACAAAATTGAATTTGAAAATGCTATTCAGGAATGTGAAGAAAAGGGCTATAAATATGCAATAAGCAATCCGTTTTTTGAAATATGGTTGTTGTTACATCATGATGAGGTAAGTGAAGAAGATAAAAAATATGCGGTTACTGAAACACATCAATATGAGGCAACAGACCATTTTAGAATTCGGTTAGCTAAAAATGGTGCGCCATTGAAAGGTCAGAAGCATTTGAATTTTGAACATTATTCGGATGAAAAAGTAAGGCTTGCTGTAAAGAGAGCGAAAAACTTGATGGGAGAAAATGAGAAAATTCCTTCTGACTACGGAACATATGTATACAAAATTGTAGAAGAAATATTGGATGTAGTTTAAGATTTTCCAGTGCCCATGTTACATATCGAATCACATGAAATTTATCGATTACAATGGTCGCATTCGGAAAATGATTTTCAGCAATACTACGATATACATAATTCATATCCATAATAAAATATCGAACCTCATTTCTGTTTGGAAAACTTTTAAGATATTTAAAATAAAACAGAAAGGCTCCAAACTCTATTTACCCCTAAGTAAAGTTTAGAGCCAGAAAATATCCCTGTTGTCCAGTAAGTGGGTGACAGGGATATTTTCTTGATAAAGTATGAAATTATACTTGAAATTAGAACATATGTTTGATAAAATATATTTAAGGTACTGCCATATACGGTAGGCGGTTAGCCTCCTCCAGAGAGTTTTAGCTCTGTTTACATAGAAATCCCTTTTGGGAAATTCGTTTGAGGAGGTGTGCTCATGCTCACGATCGAAGGATTCATAGCTGTTATCAGCTTGTGCCTGACTTGTTTTAGTCTTGGCTATTCTTTCGGCAGGAGAGATAGCAGGACACAAAATGACCGCCCATAGTTCTGGCAAACTGAGCGGTCATTCTTAACCATTTAGTTTTATCAGGCTAACCGTCTATCGGTAGTACCTTTCTAACTATTATAATAGCATTACATTTCCTTTATGTCAATCCATGATTCAAAATATTCCATTGCCGGCAAGTACATCTTCTATCCCCAGACGCATGAAATCTGCCATGGAATGATCCCGATATAATTCTCTGAAATATTCCATCAGATTCTGACCTTTGTAAGATTCCTCATAAAAATGATCATGCGCCGGATGTTGGCTTACGCAATATTTTTTCAGGGGCGTTTCAAAAAACAAGGCATCAATGGCTATTTCAGAAAAAATCCAGACAAGGGAGGATGCGTATTGGTCTTTAAACAGCGCATTCCATTTATGAAACCAGTAATAATGAATCAGTTCATGAACACAAGTCTCCAGCATTTCTTCCGATGATTTTCTGTAATTTATATAAATTCGATTGTTCTTAAAATCATAAGGGCAGACACAATTCACGCTCATAAAGGCGCACCACTGCTGTGATTCCAAAGTGCATTCAAATATACTGCGCAATGTACGATTTATTTCGTCGCGATTTTCCTGCCACAGGCAATTCATTTTTTCGATTTTGCCGGCGATTGCTTCGGCACAATTTTTTTGCTCGTTCATAACAATAGTTCGGACAGCTTCTTCTAATTCCGTATTGTTTAGAAGCGCAAGTTCTGTTGGAATATGAAAATATTCGCAGATGTATTTTTTTACACGCATATGCTCTTCATTTAAGGTTAGCAGACTTAATATGCTGTTTATATCTTCTTCAATCGGAACTACGCAAAAAAGAATATCCATGATTCACCTATTCCTTATTTCTGTAAATGAATGTCGCTGCCGGCGCTAAATGCTTTCGCTGCAAATTCCTTCACATCCTCCGGTTTCAAAAAGGGAAGATAGCCGCGAATGTCGCTGCCGGCGTTAAATACTTTCGCTGCAAATTCTTTCACATCCTCCAGTTTCAAAAAGGGAAGATAGCCGCGAATGTCGCTGCCGGCGCTAAATGCTATTGCTGCAAATTCTTTCACATCCTCCGGTTTCAAAAAGGGAAGATAGATGCAAATATCATTGCCGGCATTAAATGCTTCCGTCGCAAATTCTAAAATATCTTCCTCGTTTAAAAAGGGAAGATAGCCGCCAATGCTTTTGCCGGCGCTGACTTCTATTGCTGCAAATTCTTTGATATCCTCCGAGCCCAGAAAGGGGAGATAGCCGCAAATACTTTTGCCGTTGTTGACTGCTTCCTCTGCAAATTCTAAAATATCTTCCTCGTTTAAAAAGGGAAGATAGCCGCCAATGCTGTTGCCGGCATTAAAATTTTTCCATGCAAATTCTTTCACATCTTCCGGCTCCATAAACGGAAGAAACCTGTTGATGTCTTTTAAAGCCGATTTATTGACGCCATTTACGACTTCTGTAATCTGGTCTGGTTTTAATATAGGCAATACTTCCGTAATGTCCTCTTCGGTGAGTTTTTCAAAATTTTCCGGCTCCTGTTCGGAAGTATTTAACATCATAGTAACTACTTTTGATTCCCCGATTAATTCATCAATAGAAATTTCAAATAATTTGGCAATTTCCGGCAGTTTTTCGATATCCGGCATACTGTTTCCCCTTTCCCAGCTGGAAACCGCCTGATAAGTAATGCCTAATTTATCTGCCAGATTCACTTGTGTCATGTTTCTGCTCTTTCTCAAAGAAAGAATCTTTCTACCAATTTCTTCCATACTAAACATAATGAAACTCCTTTCCTGACTCAGCGGTCATCTGAATATGATTTCATTATACCATACAATCACCACAATGCTATCAAATGGTGTTTGAGTTTTGCCACCGGGAAACAAATTCCAGCGCTTTTTTCATAATGTAAATACAAAAACAGGATTCCACAACACGCTGTCTGTGTAATCCTGCCTAAAGAACAGGGGCACTAGGAATCGAACCCAGCTCTGGAGTTTTGGAGACTCTTATTCTACCGATGAACTATGCCCCTATATGAAATTGTTTCGGTAATTGCACCGACTTACTTATCATACCGTTTTTTTGTCGATTTGTCAAGTAAAAAATGAAAAAAAGCGGAGCTGATTTTTCAGCCCCACTTTGTTAAGAACATAAACACAAGAGTGATGATTAAATGTTCAGTAAATCACTGTATACTTTCAAAGCGCCGTCTGTCTCGTGAGCAAGAACTTTCTTTGCAAGCACTTTACCGAGCTGTACGCCTTCCTGGTCAAAACTGTTGACATTCCATACAAATCCCTGGAACATTACTTTGTTTTCAAAATGAGCCAAAAGGGCACCGAGTGCCTCCGGTGTCAGCTGGTCGCCGATGATAATGCTGGATGGGCGGCCGCCTTCAAAGTTTTTGTTGTTATTTTCGTCCTTTTTACCGCAGGCAAACGCAACGATCTGAGCTGCGACGTTGGCACAGAGTTTCTGCTGGCTTGTGCTGCCCTGGATGTCCACATCGGTTTCTAACTGATTGTTTTTAAAACCGATAAACTGGAGAGGAACGATGTCGGTTCCCTGATGTAACAGCTGGTAGAAGGAATGCTGTCCGTTCGTTCCCGGTTCACCGAAAATGACAGGTCCGGTTGGATAGGAAACCGGTTCGCCAAAACGGTTTACGGATTTACCGTTGGACTCCATATCCAATTGCTGCAAATGAGCCGGGAAACGGCTGAGTGCCTGTGAATATGGAAGGACAGCGGTTGCCGGATAGCCAAGTACATTTCGCTCATATACACCAATCAAAGCATCGAGCATTGCCGGGTTTTTCAGAAGATCTTCGTTTTTCGCAAGAGCATCTTCCTCGGCAGCTCCATTTAAGAAGCGTGCAAATACGTCCGGGCCGAAAGCAAGGGAGAGAACGGCTCCACCGACTGCGGAAGTCGAAGAGAAACGTCCGCCGATATAGTCATCCATAAAGAACGCAGCCAGATAATCGTCGCTCTTTGCCAGCGGAGAAGTCTCGCTGGTAACCGCGATCATATGTTTTGCCGGATCCAGACCGGCTTTTTTCAAAGCATCTTTTACAAAAGATTCATTTGTCAATGTCTCCAATGTGGTGCCGGATTTGGAAACGAGAACGAAGATCGCATGGGCAACATCGGTTGCGTTTAATACTGCAGCGGCATCATCCGGATCTACGTTGCTGATAAATTTTGCGTCCATTTTAAAGGTGTTATTCTTTTTTGCCCAGTTTTCAAGAGCGATGTACATTGCGCGGGGGCCAAGGTCACTTCCGCCGATTCCGATCTGTACTACGGTTGTAAATTTTTCGCCGGCTGCATTGGTGATCTCACCATTGTGGACTTTGTTTGCAAAATCTGCGATCCGTTTTTGCTGGCTTACATAAAACTCGCGCTTGTCAACACCGTCGGCAGTAACCGTTTCGCCAAGCTGGCCACGTGTCAGCTGGTGAAGCACGAGACGTTTTTCGCCAGTATTGATTACGGCACCGTTGTATAATTCTTTATATTTTTCTGCTAATTCAGCTTCTTCCGCCAAAGAGGAAAGCGCCTTCAGGATGTCATCGTTTACCTGCTTGGAAGCATAGTTGTAAGAAAGACCGGCTGCCATCGGTACTTGATAAGTCTGTACACGTTTTGCGCCGTTTTCCCCTGACATGACATCAGCAAGATTTACCTGTTCTTTTTGTGACAATACCTTGTAAGAATCCAAAGTATCCAAATTTTTCCAATTACTCATACAATCCTCCTGTCCGGAGCGTAAAATGCTCCGATATACTTTACCTGCGCTTAGAGGCAGGGCTTCTTAAATAGTAACGATCCGGTATCGTAAACCGCAGTCGTTCCTTTATATTATATAATATAACAGGGCAATCTGCAATGAAAATTTAGAGAACGCCCATGCTTTTTAGCACAAAGATCCATGCGGTCAAAGTGATGGAAGAAAGCAGGGTAGTCAATACGATCACGCTGCTTGTCAGGACAACATCGTTTCCGGTATTCTTTGCCATGATATAGCAGGACACCGTTGCCGGCGAGCCAAGCATGATAAGGATGCCGATCAATTCCTGGCGGCGGTAGCCCATATAGACCGCCGGTGGAAGAAAGATGGCACACAGCAGGATCAATTTAATAAAACTCGCAAGCAGGGTCGGACGTATTTTTTTGATCGCCTTTTTCCCCTCAAACCCGGCTCCGATCGAAAGCAGTGCCAGCGGAGAAGCCGTGGAAGCCAGATACGAGATTCCTTTATTTACAAATGTTGGAAAATGAATATCCAAAAAGGCAAACGGAAGGGCAAATAAAATGCCAAGCAGGATCGGATTTTTGAAAATATTCAGGATCGTATGTTTCATATCCGGATGTTCGCCATTGTCCCCTTTTACAGTCAATATGATCACGGCAAATATATTAAACAGCGGAACGGCGCCGATGATCATCAAAGGAGCCATACCGGCACTGTCATACATATTATCAATAAAAGCAAGTCCGAGTATGGCGGCACTGCTTCGGTACGAAGCCTGGATAAAAGCGCCCTTTTCCGCCTCATTTTTCATGAATTTTTCGGTCAGAAACCAAAGGATCAGGATAATAAACAATGTGACAAAAAAGCAGTACAACACATATTTTAAATCAAAGGAATCGCGGATATTATTTTCTGTCAGATCCTTGAAAACAAGGGCTGGCAGGGCGACATAAAATACATATTTATCCGCGGATTTTGTAAACTCTTCATTGATGATCTTTAAGCGGAACAGCATTTTGCCGAGCACCATGATTAAAAAGATCGGGAGAGTCGCATTTAAACTGTAAAGAAAATTTTCCATTGTTCTGATTCCTTTCTGTAAGTAACGGTTGGCCGGTAAAGACCCGATATCCATTATACATCCGGGGAGCCGAAACAGCAAGACATATCTTGCCCACGCCGGGCATATACATGGAGTAAAGTAAATGGAATGGAGAACGGTTATGAAAAATAAAGGCAGGCTCAACAAGGCTGTACTGCTGGTTGTCTGTATGCTGACAGGGCTTTTTCTCTGTGGCTGCGGACAGATATCCACCGGTCAGGATAAGGAAGAGGGAACCGAATGCGATTATACCGTTGTCGCCATGCGCGACTGCCCGGAAGAACTTTTAAAGAATCTGGAGGAAAAGAAGATAAATTCGTTTCAAATGACATACCAGGATGGAACCTATCTATATATGGCGGTAGGATATGGAGAACAAAAAACAGGAGGATACAGTATTTTAGTCAAAAAAATGGCAGAAACAAAGGATAAAATTTTTCTTAAAACAGAATTAAGAGGTCCGTCAAAAGAAGAAACTGTCTCGCAAAAGCCGAGTTTTCCGTATGTTGTAATAAAAACGGAAAATAAAACAAAAGAGGTTGTGTTTGAGGCACATTAGCAAATAAACTTGTAATTTTTGGATTTTCGGGGTATAATATAAAATATGCTGATGCATGTAAAGGTCGTCAGGCTTCGCTTGATGGCAGGATATAATATACATTGCAAATTTTTAAAAGATGAAAGAGGGATGAAAACAATGTTGATCAAGAGAATCCGCTCGAAGATATATGAGTGGAGAAATATGATTGGCATGATAGCGTGGGACGTCGTGCTTGGTGCGGCGCTTGTTTTTTTCTTAAATGTAGCGTTGTTAAATGTGTCAAATATGCTGTTGAAAGTTGCACTGATGGCATTTTCTGTAGCTATCATTGCATTTTCCATTGTGGTAAAGTACGTACTTTTTTACCAGAAAACAGGAGTAGATGACATTACCGGTGGAAAGAACAAGAGAGAATTTGAAAGAATTGCGAGTGTTTTATTACAGGGCGAAGGTGATTTTGCCCTTGTATATGCCAATATTGACCGGTTTAAATTGGTCAACGAACTGTATAGCGATGAAGAAGGTGACAAGGTTCTGCGGGAAGTTCACAGATTGATCGATGAGGAGATCCTGAACTGGGATGAGGTTTCCGGGCGTATTATGGCAGATAACTTTGGTATGCTATTACGGTTTCATTCGATGAAAAAATTAGAGCACCGGCTGAATCGTTTAAATGAACAACTGAGTCATTTGACGGATATACAGGGTACTTCTTACGGGCTGCGTCTGTTTTTTGGAGTATACCTTGTGGAAGACAAGACGATGCCGGTTTCGGCAATGTTAGAGCGCGCCAATCTGGCTTTGAAAAAGACATTGCAGATGCCGCAGCAGTTGAAAAAGATTGGTGTCTATGATGAAAAAGAACATCGCAAATTAGAGCGGGAAAAACATCTGGAGATGCGGATGGAACAGGCATTGAAAGATGGCGAATTTATTCCGTATCTTCAGCCTAAATATGAATTGGCACATGAGACGATTGCCGGGGCGGAGGCTTTGGTAAGATGGGTGTCTCCGGAAGAGGGCATGATTTTTCCGGGAGAATTTATCCCATTGTTTGAAAAAAACGGTTTCATTGTGGAACTCGATCTGTTTATGTTCGAGCAGGTATGTAAAATGATCGAAAACTGGTATCACAAGGGGTATCGTATTATCCCGGTTTCGGTTAATATGTCGAGAGGGCATTTTCTGGTGCCAAACTTTTTCGACAGTTACCGTGAGATATTACAGCGGTACGATGTGCCGGAAGGAAGTATTGAGATTGAACTGACGGAATCCCTGTTCTTTAATGAGATTTCGGAGATGACGGATCTTGTGAATAAAATTCATGAAGCGGGTATGAAATGTTCGATCGATGATTTTGGAAGCGGATATTCTTCTTTAAATATGTTGAAAGATATTAAAGTGGATGCGTTGAAGTTAGACCGTGTGTTCTTTGTGGAAACCGAAGAGGACAAGCGTGGAAAAGATATTATCAACAGCATTCTTCATCTGGCGCAGAACCTGCATTTGAAGACAATATCCGAAGGGGTTGAGATCCGATCCCAGGTTGAATATCTGAAAGCAATGGATTGTGACTATATCCAGGGATTTGTATTTGCAAAGCCAATGCCGGTCAAAGATTTCGTAAAGATCGCATTTGCAAAGAGTGCATAACATCATAAATAATAGAGAGATCCTGTTTCAAGGGTGCCGCGTGTACAGAAAAGCGCCGGGACATCCGGGAAACAGGATCTTTTGTTACATATATAACCGCTTACGGCTGCGATAACGTATTCTGCGGTATAAAATTTCCTGGTATAACAGAATGACGGTTAAGGGAAGAAGTGTTTCAAAAGAATCCGTTTCATCCGCCGGGAGAGAGTCTTTCAGAACTTTTTTTGCCATTCGCTCCAATGTGATCTTATCCGGGTATGAATCAAACAGGATGCTTCCCTCGTATTCCAGATGGTCGCAGCATTCTTCAATCTGATTCAGTAGTTTTTTACACATTTCCGGGTATAATTGTTTCATATATTGGAAATCATGTTCGAATTCTATCAATTTTCCGGCTCCCAGGATCGGTGGGATACCCGGAGTCAGTGCAGAACCCGGGAAGTAATCATAAAAGGTGGAAATCGGTGTATTCATAGCAGAGTCCTTTCTGGCGCATAAATTTCGCAGATGTTTTACCCATATTATATGAAAGAATAAAAAAAGTGTGTTTTCTCATCTTGCCCTGTTCTTTCAACTGTGATACACTATTGAGAGAACTACGTGATGATATAAAGAAGTTAGAATCGAGGATTTCAATGGTTAAATATATTTATAAAGTTGTTGTTTTAATGATTATATTTTGTGGAGCGCTTTTTTTCTTTGGCAGCCGTCTGCAGAGCGACAGTTACGAGACGGGGCAGGTCGTGGAGGCCGGCAGTGAGTCATTTCCGTATCTTACTCTGAAAAGCCAGGGAATTACGATGAACCGCCTGTTTGGTTACAGCGGAGTGCTGGACGCCAACATTGTGCGGGAATCCATTACACCGCTTGCGGCAGATAAGACGATGAGTGTTGTCATCGGCGGCACAAAGACAAAAATTGTAAAAATGCAGTATGAGATCATAGACAAAGATACTCTTGAAGTGTACGAAAAAAAGGAACTTAATGCTGTTTCGCAGGACACGGAGCAGGTTGATCTGATCTTTGAATATGGTTTTAAGACAAGTACGGAGTATATCCTTGCGATTACGGCGACAACCGAATCGGGTCGAAAGATTCATTATTATACCAGATTAAAATACTATATGGAGAATTCCAATTTGCAGGAAAAACTTGCATTTGCGATGAAATTCCATGAAGATACGTTCAACAAATCCAAGGCAGAGGAACTCAGCCGGTATCTGGAGCCGGATGGAACGTCGGCCAATGATACATTGGCAGAAGTCAATATTAAATCTGACAGCGATCTGGTAACCTGGGGGAAACTTTCTCCAAAAAAGGTATCGGAGCCGGTTCCTATTGTAAAAGAATACAATATGGAGACTGCCTGTTTTCAGTTGAATTATTATGTCAAAGGCAAGACGGCAACGGGGAAGGAAACGTACCGCGTCAATGAATTTTACCGTATCCGTTATGCCGGCGGCAGAGGATATCTTCTTAATTATGAACGGACGATGGAAACCGTTTTTGATGCAGGTCTTACGAGTGTGCAGAAAAATCAGATCAAGATAGGAATCACCAATGATACGTCGATGGATCTGATGAACAATGAAAACACAAAGCAGTTGTTTTTTGCCAGAGAAGGCAATCTGTACTGCTATGATATGGATAAAAGCAAAAATGTAATTACCAAATTATATTCTTCGTACAGCGAAAAGGCACCCTATGAGTACCGTGAAAATGCTGTGCCGCAGATGCGTCTTCTTAAAACCGATGACGATGGAAATCTTTATTTTGCAGTTGCGGGGTATGTGCCGAGAGGGCAGTATGAGGGAAAAGTGGCAATTGTTCTGTACAAATATGCAGCAAAGGAAGAAGAGATTGAGGAACTTGTGTATCTTCCGATCGACACAACAGAACAGCAGCTCAATAAGGATTTCAATAATTATGGTTATGTCAGCGGTAAAAATGTGTATTATTTTGCTGTTGCCGGTACGGTATATGCCTATAATATGGAGTCCCACCGATTGACAAAATTGGCAGAAAATGTCACAAACGGAAGTTTCCAGATCATTCGGAGCATAACGAAAAAAGAGGCGGGAAAGACAGTACAGTTTGATTGTTTTGCCTGGTCGGATAATCTGGAAAAAGGATATGGAGAGGAATTGACGGTCTTTAATCTGGAAACCGAAGAAAAGACCATCTTAAAACCGGAAAACGACGCCTGCTTCATTCGGCTGCTCGGTGTGATCAACGATAAAGTGATCTATGGTTATGTGAAGAAAACCGATATCACATCGAAGACGACAGACGAAGAGATGGCGCCATGTTATAAACTTGTAATTGCCGATGAAAAAGGAACTCCCGTGAAAACGTATGAACAGAAAAATGTATACGTGAAGGAAGTCACGGTTCAAGGAAATGTTATGACGTTGTCCCGTGTGAAACGGCAGGGCAAAAAATCCTATAGACAAATTTCAGACGACAGTATCCTGAACCAGACAGAGTATAAGACAAGCGCCTACCAAATGCAGTCGAGAGTGACGGACACTGCACAGACAGAGTGGTACATTGGCTTTCCGGCAAGTTTTACCATTGATAAAGTGCCGGAGTATAAGGTGGCAGAAGAGAAGATCATGACAAGTGCGCGTGCCGTGCATCTTGATGAGATCCGAGTACCGCAGTATTATGTATATGCTCTTGGAAAAATTACAGAAGCCTATGAAAAACCGGTTCTGGCAATTCAAAAAGCCGATGAACAGATGGGAGTGGTAGTTTCGCGTACCCATCATGTGGTCTGGGAGAGAAGCGGAAGTTTCCTTATGAACAGCATTGCCGGTATCGAGATGCAGAAAGCAGGGGGACAGATAACAAATCTTGCGGCCTGTGCCTCTATGGTTTTAAAAGCCAATCATATTTCGGTTGACGCAGCGGCGCTGGCAAAGAAAAAAGCGGCGGTATATCCGATGCTTGCGCAATATATGGAAGAACCAATGAATCTCACCGGCGCAACCCTGGAACAGGTGTTGTATTTTGTAAGTAATAACAAATATGTGATCGCGATGACAGGGGATTCTACCGCTGTAGTAATAAGCGGATATGATACCAAAAATATCACAGTATATGATCCGGCATCGGGAAATGTAACAACGATGAAACGAACGCAGGCTGAAAAATTGTTTAAAGACAACGGAAACAGTTTCTTTAGCTATTTGAATTAGAAAAGAGGGATCCAATGGAGAAATTGATTAAAATGGCGATGGAAGCCAGAGAGAGGTCATATTGTCCCTATTCCGGCTTTGCAGTGGGTGCGGCTTTGCAGACTGCGGATGGAAAAATTTACCAGGGATGCAACATTGAAAATGCAGCATTTACTCCGACCAATTGTGCCGAGCGGACTGCTTTTTTCAAGGCGGTAAGCGAAGGAAAAAGAGAATTCTGCCGCATTGCCATCGTCGGCGGAAAAAAAGGAGATCCTTTGGAAATGACTTCTCCCTGCGGGGTCTGTCTGCAGGTGATGCAGGAATTCTGCGATCCGGATACGTTTGAAGTTGTACTGGCGGCGGGAGAAAGTGAAACTAAAATCTTGAAATTACGTGAATTACTGCCGTATGGTTTTGACCTGGAGAAAGGAAAGTAGCGATGTATTTACCGGAAAAATTTTGTGATGAGATGAAGCGGATCCTCGGAGAAGAATATGAGGATTATCTTGCTTCTATGGATGCAACAAGAAAATACGGACTTCGCGTGAATACAGCGAAGATTTCGGTGGAAGATTTTTTGAAGATATCACCATTTGAACTGACTCCGATCCCTTATATTCCAAACGGATTTTTTTATGATGAAAAGGAGCAGCCTTCCAAGCATCCGTATTATTTTGCCGGACTGTATTATCTGCAGGATCCGAGTGCGATGACGCCGGCATCCCGGCTTCCGGTAGAAGAGGGAGATGTCGTTTTGGATCTTTGTGCAGCTCCGGGGGGAAAAGCGACAGAACTGGGAGCCAAATTACATGGTACCGGACTTTTGATCGCCAATGACATCAGCAGCAAACGTGCCAAGGCGCTTTTGAAAAATATTGAATTGTTTGGCGTGGAAAATAGTTTTATTGTGACGGAATATCCGGCGAAACTTGCGGAATATTTTACCGGTTTTTTTGACAAGATCCTGATTGATGCCCCTTGTTCGGGCGAAGGAATGTTCCGCAAAGATCCGGCTATGGTCAAGGCCTGGGAGCAGAACGGACCGGAGTTTTATGCCAAATTGCAGAGAGAGATTTTAGCGCAGGCGGTGCCGATGTTAAAAGACGGCGGGATGCTGCTGTATTCCACATGCACATTTTCTCCTATGGAAGATGAGGGAAGCGTGGAATATCTTTTGTCGCTCGATCCGGCATTAAAACTTGTGGATATGGAAGGGTATTCGGGGTTTGTAAAAGGAAATCCGGAGTGGATCGGCAGCGACAACAAAGAAATAGAAAAATGCGTCCGGATGTTTCCACACAAATTGGAAGGCGAGGGACATTTTTTGGCGCTTTTGAAAAAAGGTGAAAAAACGCCGACTAAAAATGTAAAATTTTCCCAAAAACGAAAAGGCTTAAAAGGGGAAGAAAAGGCTTTGTTTGAACAATTTTCCGGTCAATTAAACCGTGTATTTGATCCGGGACGTCTGGAAAGCAAAAATGGTATGGTCTATTATATGCCCGAAGAACTTCCGGATATGAAGGGGCTTCGGTTTCTCCGCAGTGGCCTGTTTATGGGAGAAATGAAGAAAAAACGGTTTGAACCGAGCCAGTCGCTTGCGATGGCGTTAAAGAAGGAAGACTGTACAAAACGGATTGAATTTTCGGCAGAGGACGAAGAAGTATTCCGCTATCTGAAAGGGGAGACAATCCCGTTGAAACCGGAGCAGATCGTGGAAGAAGGCGGAAAATCCGGAGGATGGTATCTCGTCTGTGTGGATGGCTACCCGCTTGGTTGGGGAAAGGCAGCAGGGATGACCTTGAAGAACAAATACCATCAGGGATGGCGTCTGATGTAACAAAGAATCACTTGATTTTTAACGTCAGGTTCATTACAATAGAAAGAAAACGGAGAGAAGCAATGGAAGAAAAATATGAAATAGATGTTCAATTGGACAAAAAGACACTGGATCATTTTCTGATCCGTAACAATTTTCTGCGTGCAGGAGGAGTGGCGGGATTATTGATCAGTTTTGCGGCTATTTTGGGACTGATTGTATTTTGGAAGGAATTTGCCACCTCCCAGCGTGTGATCCTGGTGTTTTTAGGAGCTATGTTTACCATTATCCAGCCTGTGGGTATTTTACTGAAAGGCAGAAACCAGTTAAAAAGCGGGGCATTCCGCAAGCCGTTTCATTATACTTTTTCCGAGGAAGGGATTCAGGTGAAAAACATTGCGGGAACCGTACAGGTGCAGTGGCAGCAGATCCGGAAAGTGATCGTTACCCGCGAGGCGATGTACATTTATATGAATTCCGTGTCAGCGCTCATTATACCTGCGCATGAATGCGACGGCAGTTTTGAGCAGATTGCCATTCTGGTAAAAAAGAAATGTGAAGGCAGAAAAAAGAGAGGGCAGAGATCGTGATGGACAAAGTGACGTTAGACAGTAATTCGGAAAAAGAGACATTTCTGCTTGGAAAACGATTTGGAACCCAGGCCAAGGCAGGAGATATTTATCTGCTCCATGGGGATCTTGGAGTAGGCAAAACGGTATTTACCAAAGGTTTTGCAGAAGGACTGGGGATTGAAGAGCCGATCACAAGCCCGACTTTTACGTTGATTCAGGAATATGAACAGGGACGGCTTCCGTTTTACCATTTTGATGTATACCGAATTGGAGATCCGGAAGAAATGTATGACCTCGGAGTGGAAGAATATTTATTTGGAGAGGGAGTCTGCCTCATTGAGTGGCCTTCCCGGATCGCAGAGATTTTACCGGATACCTGTAAAAATATCTGGATCGAAAAAGACCTTGAAAAAGGATTTGACTACCGTTGCATAACCTGCGACAGTGAAGGAGGCATAGAACGATGAAAATACTCGGACTCGATAGTTCCGGACTGGTGGCGGCCACAGCGCTGGTGTCAGATGGGATTTTGACGGCAGAATATACGATTCATAATAAGAAAACACATTCTCAGACGCTGATGCCGATGATAGCAGAGATGCTTTCGATGGCAGGGACAGAACCGGGAGAACTCGACGCGGTTGCCGTCTCAGAGGGACCGGGATCGTTTACGGGACTTCGTATCGGTGCTTCCATAGCAAAAGGACTTGCCTGGACATTGAAAATTCCTATCATACCGGTATCCTCCCTTATGGGACTTGCCGCCAATGTGGAGATGCCGGGACAGATTGTCTGCCCGATCATGGATGCACGAAGAAACCAGGTGTATACGGCAGTTTATGAGACGACGGAGACATTGCCGGTGCAGCTTGCAGAGCCGGATGTGATCCCGATCGAGGACGCACTTGCGCGGGCAGAACAGGCGGGAGAACAAATTGTTTTCCTGGGAGATGGCGTGCCGGTGTTCCGGACACGGATATTGGAAAAAATAGGAAATCAATGCCGCTTTGTCACCCCGACAAGACGATATCAGTCGGCGGCAAGCATTGCGCTTCTTGGGCAGTATCTGTATGAAAAGGAAGCCTATGTACAGGCTGAACAGTTCGCGCCGGTTTATCTGCGTAAGTCGCAGGCGGAGCGCGAAAGAGAAGAAAAAAATACATAATTCGTCAATTTTTCAAATTTTTACAACTGGAATTTTCATGTCACATCTATTATAATACAAGTAGTATTTTGCGAAATGAGCGGAGTGATGAAATATGAAAAAGTATACGGTTTGTAATCAGTGTGGAAAACATTTTTTGTACAAAAATGACATTTTACAGGAAGATGTGCTTGTGGTGCACAAGGAATGGGGCTATTTTTCAGAAAAAGATCTCCAGATCCATTCCTTTGCATTGTGCGAGCAGTGCTATGATCGTTTTATACAGTCGTTTGCTGTGCCTGTAGAGGTCGAGGAAAAGACGATGGTAACGGATTAGAAGGAGGATTACGTGTTAGATGTTTGTTTGCTTGGCGCCGGAGGTATGATGCCTCTGCCTAAAAGAGCATTAACGGCGCTGATGACAAGATATAATGGAAGCAGTTTATTGATCGACTGCGGAGAGGGAACTCAGGTTAGTATACGCGAACAGGGATGGAGCTTTCACCCGATCGATACGATATGTATTACCCATTTTCATGGTGACCATATCAGCGGCCTGCCGGGGCTTCTTTTGTCAATGGGAAATGCAGAACGGACAGAGCCGATCTTACTGATCGGACCAAAAGGATTGAAAAAAGTTGTGGAGTCGCTGCTTATCATTGCCCAGGGGCTTCCTTTTGAAATACGTTATCACGAGATTGAAGGAGAGGAAGAGGACATTATATGTAAGGGATATCATATTCATGCTTTTAAGGTGAAGCATAATGTGGTATGCTATGGGTATACGATAGAGATTCCACGCAGCGGAAAATTTGATGTGGAGAAGGCAAAAGCCAATCAGATTCCAATGAAAGCGTGGAGTGCATTGCAGAAAAAGGATTCCGTTGAAATCGATGGAGTAACCTATTATGCGCATCAGGTGCTCGGACCGG
This sequence comes from Lachnoclostridium sp. UBA6475, assembly GCA_002435545.1. Taxonomy (GTDB): domain Bacteria; phylum Bacillota; class Clostridia; order Lachnospirales; family Lachnospiraceae; genus Eubacterium_F. The sequence continues at coordinate 2,602 of DJNB01000169.1, read as the reverse complement.
CAAGAAAGGGGATTAAACTTACGTATTGTACCGACAGCCGGCCGGTAGAGCGGATCGTGGACTGCGCGAAAGAGTCGGATCTTTTTATCTGCGAAGGAATGTATGGGGAAAAAGAAAAACTGGCAAGTGCCAAAGAAAAGAAACATATGACTTTTTACGAAGCTGCCGAACTTGCTAAAAAGGCAAATGTGCAGGAGATGTGGCTGACACATTACAGCCCGTCTTTGATACATCCCGAAAACTACATGGGGGAAGTGAGGAAAATATTTCCAAATGCATATCCGGGAAAAGACCGCAAGTTCCGTGAGATTAGCTTTGAAGAGTAAGGAGGGATTTTGATGGAACGAAGAATGCCAAAACGTCATATACAGCAGACAAAGCCGCCGGCAAAGAAACTGGCAAAAAATATATCGAGTTTTGCCTTTTTTGCGGGACTGCTTGTCATTGTTGCCATTGCATTTTTTAATGTTCATAAAGACAAAACGGAAGATGCGGCAACGTCGAGTAATAATGTATCCGAGGCGGAGCGGCTGATCTCCAAAGATTTAGAGGTGGGATATCCGGATACTCCGGCAGAAGTGGTGAAATTGTTTGGAAGGATCAACCAGTGCATATACAATTCCGATATGGCGGACAAACAGTTTGACGAACTGCTGACCCAGATGCGCCTGTTATACAGCAACAGCCTTCTTTCCCAGAATTCGTTTGAAGAGCAGCGGGAAGATCTGAAAGCTGAAATTAAAGCGTTCCGCGAGGTCAAACGGCGAATTGTTAATTATACGGTAGAAAAAAGCAGTTCAGTACAATATAAAACCATAGAAAACCAGGACTGTGCTTTTGTCCAGATGGCATATTTTATGAGTGAAAAGGGAAATTATACAAAATCTTTTCAAGATTATATTTTGGTAAAAGAAAATGGTAAATGGAAAATTTTGTCATTCAAAAAGAATGTTTCCCAAAATGCGCAGGAACAGAAAGGATAAGAAACATGGACGATATAACTTTGTTAGCGATAGAAAGTTCTTGTGATGAGACGGCAGCAGCCATTGTTGTAAACGGAAGAAAGGTTCTTTCCAATGTTATTTCATCGCAAATTGATATACATAAACTGTATGGAGGAGTGGTTCCGGAAATCGCATCGCGCAAGCATATCGAGCAGATCAACCAGGTGATCGAGCAGGCTTTTACGGAGGCAGGAAAAACGCTGGATGATGTGGATGGAATCTGTGTGACGTATGGACCGGGGCTGGTAGGTGCCCTGCTTGTCGGGGTAGGTGCTGCCAAAGCAATCAGTTATGCCAGCGGCAAACCTTTGATCGGAGTCCACCATATAGAAGGTCATATATCGGCAAATTATATCTGCCATCCGGAATTGGAGCCGCCATTTTTGTGTCTTGTTGTATCCGGAGGGCACAGTCACCTTGTCCTTGTCAAAGATTACGGCAACTATGAGATTATTGGCCGTACGCGCGACGACGCGGCAGGAGAAGCCTTTGATAAAGTAGCGCGTTCCATTGGTCTGGGATATCCGGGCGGCCCAAAGATCGACGCTCTTGCACCAAGTGGAAATAAAGATGCGATTGCTTTTCCGCGTGCGTCAGTAGAAAATGCTCCGTATGATTTTAGTTTCAGTGGAGTAAAGTCAGCCGTTCTCAATTATATCAACGGATGTAAAATGAAAGGAATCGAATATTCACAGGCAGATATTGCGGCGTCGTTTCAGGAGGCGGTAGTAGATGTCCTGGTTCAGCATACCATGCTTGCGGCAAAAAATTACAACATTTCCAAGATCGCGATGGCAGGCGGAGTGGCATCGAATAAAGGTCTGCGCGCCAAAATGAAAGAAGAATGTGAAAAGAGAAAGTATAATCTGTACTATCCGGAACCTGTCTTTTGCACAGACAACGCAGCCATGATCGGAGCAGCCGGATATTATGAATATATCCAGGGGGTACGCAGCGGTCTGGACTTAAATGCCGTTCCCGGATTAAAACTGGGAGAACGGTAAATGGCGGAAATAGGGAGTTAAACCGACAGCTGCGGGGAGCGCTTGATTTTCTATGCAAAAAAATCAAAAAAATTGTTGACAAGCATTTATATTTTTGGTATACTATTCAAGCAACGTTTGGAGAGGTGTCCGAGTGGTTTAAGGAGCCGGTCTTGAAAACCGGTGACTCCGAAAGGGGCCGTGGGTTCGAATCCCACCTTCTCCGTTTCGAGTTACAACTCGATACAAGTGAATACCGTTTTTGGATTCAGCTGGAGAAGTACCCAAGTGGCTGAAGGGGCTCCCCTGCTAAGGGAGTAGTACGAGTGAATCGTAGCCAGGGTTCAAATCCCTGCTTCTCCGCCANNATCCCTCCTTCTCCGTTTGTCAAGCGGCATAAAATCATAGAAGCAAGTTGATTCTTTGCGCGATGGTTTGAAGCCTGAAAATGTTAAAAAAAGTCTTGACAAAACCAAATGAATTTGATAAGATGTTATCTGTTGACGCGATAAAGAAATGACAAAATGAAAATAAAAAAGTGTTGACAAAGTCAAAGAGATTTGATATAATATCTTTTGCTGACGCAAAAGCGGCAGCACAGAACCTTGATAACTG
>DJNB01000170.1:19249-25831 GCA_002435545.1 Lachnoclostridium sp. UBA6475 | reverse complement strand
ACTTCACTTAAGAATTGTACCATAATCTGCACCAATTATCAAATAAATTTTGAAGTTATTTGCACCTACAGCACCTTTAAAATTTGCATTATTTGCACCTGTCACCCTAAACAATATAATTCTTGAAATGGATAGGAAATTTCATCTGATTGATTTTGTAGATGCCAAGATAAAACCGGCAGGCCACAGCCGCAATACGTCCGCACCTGCCGGTACAATATCACCTTCGAAAAAGAATGATTCAAAAGCTTTTGATGTAACTGTGAAAAAGAAAAACAACAGTTTTGAAATCGATTAATCTTTCTATTATAATGTGAACTGCTCTGTATGATCTGCCAGATTCTGAGCAAGTTTTGTCAATTCCTCCGTAGCTTCATGACAGGAATCGATAATCTCATGGAATTCTGCCATAGAAGCAGATGTTTCCTGCGTTCCTGCTGCATTCTGCTCGGCAATCGCAGCCAGTCCGTCCACGATATCCAGCACCTCTGTCTTCTGGACATCCAGTGCCTCTGTCTGCTTCCGGATTTTTTCAATGGCTTCCGATACCTCTGAAATTTCTGCATTCAGGGAGCGGAACATTTCTCCGGTCTCTTCAATCTTCGCATTTTGCGTGCGGATATTTTCTGCCACTTCATTCATCGTACTAACACTTGTATTCGAATTAGCGATCAATGTATTTACAATTTCCACAATATGTTCTGCAGACTCTCTGGACTGTTCTGACAAGTTACGGATCTCATCTGCCACAACGGCAAAGCCGCGTCCGTTTTCCCCAGCTCTTGCCGCTTCAATGCTCGCATTAAGGGAAAGAAGATTGGTCTGATTGGCAATATCTGTAATTAACTCGGTTGCCTCGCGGATCTCCTGTGCAGAATCATTGGTCTGGTTTGTCTGATTCTGAACCAGAAGGACAGAAGATTTTGTCGTCTCGCTGATATCATACAATTCATTCAGATTTTGAGCTGCCGTTTTGTTATACTTACGCATTTTTTCTGAACTGCTGCCAAGCGTCTCTACATTTGCAGCGGTCTGATCCAGCGCGTTGCCCATCTGCGTCACTTTCTGACTGGCATTCATCGTCTCTGCTGCCTGATTCGATGATCCATTGGCAATCTCATCTACCGCGATATTTACATTGTTAATCGACTCTGCAATGTGGTCAAAGGAAGCGGAAAATTCTTCTGAAAATCCCTGGAGTGACTGGGTCGTCGTCGTAATGTTGGTAATGATATCACGCATGGAATCGACAAGACGCTGAATCGCGCGGGCGATATCTCCAACTTCGTCTTTTCTTGCCACAAGATTCTGCTTCATCTCCAGATTCAGGACACCCTTCGACAATGTTCCAAGATGATCTACGGCTCCATCCAGATGTTTTACAATTCTTGTAATCACAAACATACCGATGGCAATGGCAACCACAAAAACACCCAGCATGGATAACATCATGGAAACAACGGTATTACGGACTGCCGCATTGACTTCTGCCTGACTTCTTCCGCAGAAAATACTTCCCACGACTTTATCGGAATTCGGCTGATACAATGGCACATAATAACCGGAATACGGTGTTCCAAACAATTCCAGATTACCGGAGTAGTAATCTTTTCCACTTTGTACCGTATCATATACTTCTTTCGACATCTTCGTATTGATCTCGCGTTTTCCTGAACCGTCTTTCAATGTCGTAAGAACACGGGTATCTCCATAGAATACAGATAATTCTACTTGTCTTTCCTGTTTCAGTTTATCAATGAGTTCATAATTTTCACTTATTGTCACATTTCCTTTTTTCAATGTATTGCCACTCATCGTAAAATCTGCGCCATCTCCCATCTCTGTGTAAGCTTCTCTTACACTGGCTGCGATTCCGCTGATCTCACGCTCTACCAAGTCCTTTGATATGCCGTTCTGCTTTCCTGCGCTGACTGCAATTGCTATCAACGTGATCAGCAGAAGCGGTATGGACACCGTTAAACTCAATTTGAATGCCAGACGCATTCCCTTTTTCTTTTTACTTTTTTTCTGCGATTTCATTACCATTTCCTCCTTTTTCTATAATCGCTTCATTTTACAAAAAATTTATCTAATTATACCATATTTTTTACAATTGAACAAGTAAAAAGAGTCACTATTGTTAAATAATGACCCTTTTTAAGTATTTCATCTCTTATTTTATGCTTCTTCTGCTGCTGTCTCTTCGCCATCCTCGGCCGGCTGTACATTTTTACTTGCTACTACGCTGACAATCGGGGTATCGAGGTGCGTCTGAATCTCAATCTTGTCATTCTTTGCAATATCCAGGTCGGACACTTTGATGGTGTCGCCCAGTCTCAAAGAACTACAGTCGATTTCCACTTTTTCAACCAACTCTTCCGGAGTGGCTTTATAGGAAATTTCTTCCAAAAGTTGTTCCAGTACACCTTCTACAACTTTCTCTTTATTGTGAAGGACAATCTCCGCAACGGAATGTACTTTTTCTCCTTTTACCAATGCCTGGAAATCAATCTCCAAAATCTGATGGTTCATGGTATTGTAATCCATCTCTTTGATCAGCACATCATAGGTTTTTCCTTCCAGTTCCAGATACAGCTGGCTTCCTTTCATGCACTCTCTCTGGATTCTCTCTGCCTCGCTCTTTTCGATCTGCACAGGAATCGAACCCTCAATCTCTTTTCCAAAAAGGTTACCGGTTACATAACCTTCTCTTCTCAGCTTTTTAGCCTTGGTTTCCATGTTTCTTCTTTGTACTCTTAAAGTAGTCATTTGTCTTTTCCTCCATTCATACAAATTGATAACATAGGGAAGTTTGCGGAATGTCGATATTAAATTGGCGTTTCGTTTCTCTTGTTACAACTGTTGTTTTTATTTACAACTACGTTATAGCACTATTTTTTGAATTCGTCAAGGGGGTTGTGAATATTTTTTTATAGGCAGCCCTTTTCTTTCTTACTCACATTTATTCCTTGCTTACAGTTTCTTCATTAACTCTTGAACTCGTTCTTCCGTCTCTTCACACTCATCTGCAATCTGTGCAATCGTTTTTCCTTTCGAAAGCTTTTTCGATATCTGCTCAAGAAGTATCCCCTCACGTCCCTCAGCAAGTCCTTTTTCAATTCCTTTTTGAAGACCTTCTTGAAGTCCTTTTTGAAGTCCTTTTTGAATACCCTGGGCAAGTCCATTTTCAATTGCATCTTCCCAAATACCCTCGCTAAGATTACACATAGTTTCCACTTCCTTTCCTAACACCTGACTCGAAATATTATATTCTTCCTCCATGATACTAATACGTTCATCTGTTGTCAAGCCTTTTGAAAACAAAGTTCCCAAAAATCGAAGTAATTCCTGTGATTCATCATGTTCCGCAAGATTATTAGAAATTCCAATCATAACAAGATTAATCAAATCCAAATTACCATCCCATTTGCAATCGCCAACCAGATTATCCTGTGTCAGATGAATGTGACACATGCTGTTTTCCGCCATATTCATACAGATCCAGACACTGTACACTTCACAAATATCTCCATAATTCTGCCCTTTGAAATCACGATATTTCTGCGACGAGATCAACCGGCTCACATAGAAGATTCCGCGATTTATAATAGGGTATTTACTCGGTTGATCCTTCTGTGGTTCAACATTTAAAATAACCTTCGTAAGACCACATCTTCTATGTACATAAAGCACAATATCAAAATAAATAATACCCTCATTGATAATACTATTTTCCGTGTTAAATCCCACAATTTCCTCATTTTGACCTTCATATGCAGCATTGGTAGCCCCCGGATCAACAGGCACTGCTCCAACTTGCGGTTCTCCCTCGATATAAGGCACAATTTCCTCAGGATCCATATCTTTAAAATCATCAAGAATCCTTTTCAAAATATGCGCTAATACAATTTTTTGCGCCAATAACTTTTTTGCTGCTTCATCGTATTGTATCATCACCTCCCTCGTCTTTAAAGTATTCTTTAAATTCATATTAACCATAATTCCCTCCTTGTGTATCTGTAGTTTACAAATTACTTTATATAAAAATCGTATCATACAAAATAGTGGAAAGCAAGTGTTGTATGTACGTAAAAATTGTCGTTTGTACGCATAAAATGTCGTTCGTACGTATTATTCACAAAAATACGCATATTATACATTTTTTATGCATCGCTTCAGGCAGGCACTCTCTTTTCTGCCCCTCTTGATTTTCCCTCAAAATAATGATAAACTTTTAGTGCTTTAAACGATAACATTCGCAGTTCAATATTGAGCAGAAAGCAGAGGAAAACAAAAATGTATTATTCCTATCCTGACTACTATGATAAATTTCACTGCACCGCAGACAGATGTGTCGATACCTGCTGCGCAGAATGGCAGATTGTGATCGATGACGAATCTTTGGAAAATTATTACAATTACAAAGGCAGTTATAAAGATACCTTGTGTAAAAATATCGACTGGGAAGAAGGTGTATTTAACCACAACAAACGCGGAAAATGCGCCTTTCTGCGGGATGACAAATTGTGTGATATGTACATTCATCTGGGTGCAGACAGCCTGTGCAGTACTTGCAGGGAATATCCTCGGCACACCGAAGAATTTGAAAATCTGCGGGAAATCACTCTGTCGCTCTCCTGTCCGGAAGCTGCAAAAATTGTAATGAATCGAACAGACCCTATTACCTTTATTTCCAAAGAAGATGATGTGGATGAGTGTTATGAAGAGTTTGATTACTTTCTATTTTCTGAACTTGAAGACGTTCGCGAAGAAATGATGCGGCTCATGCAGGACCGGAACGTGAGCATCGAGAATAGAATTGGTAAAATTTTACAAATCAGTGTTTCGGTACAGCGTCACTATGATGCCGGTTCGCTTATCTTATGGAAGGAATTCGATGAGACGGATCGTGTCCGCGTAAATGATGAATATAAATTCTTTGAAAGAGTATTTCTATTTTTATTTGAAGAATTTGAAATTTTGTATCCGCAGTGGGCAGAGGTTTTGGTGGAATCCCGTCTGTTTTTATTTGGCGAAGGCAGAGCGGCTTTTGTGCAAAATAAAGAGGAGTTCGAAACCTGGTGGAACACAAGTGGTCTGACTCCTCTTGAAATCGTTTTGGAACAGCTTGTCGTCTATTTTATCTCTGTCTATCTGCTCGGTGCCGTATACGACGAAAATATACTCGCCAAAATTGACGCCTGTATCGGTCACACCATCGAAATTTATCTGCTGCTCTTAGGGCGGTGGCTGAAACACGGCGAATTGGCGATGGACGACGTGATTGAAATCGTTTACCGCTATTCAAGGGAGATCGAACATTCCGATGAAAATTTGGAACGCGCGGAAATGTTAAACTGGTTTGAGCGGTAACAATGCATCGAATTTATAGGTTTAATTGCTGCAAAATTTCTTTCTCATTCATTTTACTGTAATCACTTAGTTTATACGAGCGGATTCTTTCCTTTACAATTACGGGAATAGCAAATCCATTTTCTGCCAGTTTTGTGCAGCGGTTTATAACGGTTCTATTTGTAATTCCCAGCATTTTAGAAACCTCAATAGGTGTAAATTCGTATAAATGGTTTTGCAGCAAAAAAGCAAGAAATTCCTTCTCCCGCAGGTGAAGATGAGACAGTGCCGTATACAAACTCTGTGTTTCATTTTCTTCGGATATTTCACAGACTTTCGCAGAATATAATTCCACCATGCGCAGGAAGTAATTAAACCATATCTCCGGATGCGGTGGATTCTCCCTTCCTGAATAATATAATGCCGGAAGTCCCATCTGCAAGGACTGATAATATTCATTCGCATCGTATGCAAAATATTCTTCAAGCGATCCAATACCATGAAAACCATAACCCCGCTGAGTCAATACGTAACCGGACATTAATCTTGCTGTCCTCCCATTTCCGTCCTCGAACGGATGAATGGTAACCAGTTGATAATGCACGATCGCTGCCACAATTAAAGGATGATCGTCCGTGGTATTTACATATTCAACCAATTCGTCCAAAAGTTCAGGGATATCACAATATTCCGGTGGAATATACTCTGCTTCCCCACTTTCTGAATCATATACTGCAAATAAAAATCCCGGCGGCATCTCGCCTCGAAGACCAATCTTTTCCTCGGATGCTCCTTTTTCCACTAATGCCTGTACTTCAAGAATCAATTCCTTGGAAAATGGCACTTCCTGCTTTGCTCTTTCTTCCAATACCTGCAATGCCATATAATAATTTCGAACTTCCTGTTCGGGCTTTAAAAAATGGCGATGCGGATCCTGCTCCATTACCTCGTCCGCCTGCTGCTCACTTAATGGATTTCCCTCTATTTTATTTGAAGCATAAGAACTTTTTTTCTTTGAAATTTTACGCAAATGATCCGCAATACGGTAGGGAAGGTTAATTGTATTCATCTTAAATCGATTCTCATCGATCACAGAAATTCTTTTTACAATATCATTTGTCAATACAATTTTAATCATCTTATCTCCCCCTTTTTATACTTAGTATACCGCACCCACAACAAATTTTCCAGTAGTTTTTTCACTATTTTTTCACTATTTTTTCACTATTT
>DJNB01000170.1:18678-19219 GCA_002435545.1 Lachnoclostridium sp. UBA6475 | reverse complement strand
CTTCTTCTACATGTTTATTCATAGTCCTCTCCTTTTCCATCTGCACTTAAAATTTCTTCTTTTGCAGCTGCCCGATCATTGGAATCAACATTTTGTGCGGTACAAACCGTGCCATCGTGGTCGCCGCGCAAATGGTAAATTTTGGAACAATGACGGTCTTCCGTTTTCTCATCTGCTCAAGTGCGTAGGAGGCACAATACTGAGGTGAAATGCCCGGCAGTGCAAATTTTACTTTTGCCACGTCATTGAACTCCGTGTCAACCGGTCCTGGACACAATGCTCCTACGTAAATGTGACTCCGCTTGCTGCGCTGTTCTGCTGCCACGGCACGCGTCAGGCTGACCATGTATGCCTTTGTCGCGTAATACGTCGCCATGAAAGGCCCTGCCGGAAGAAGTCCCGCGGAAGATGCGACATTTAAAATATAACCGCTCTTTCCCTGCCTTTCCATCTTCTTAAGCATCAATTTCATCAAAAGATGCATCGCCTTGACATTGACATCGATCATCTGCAGCTCCGTCTCCGCATCGGTGTCGGTAAA
>DJNB01000170.1:18342-18663 GCA_002435545.1 Lachnoclostridium sp. UBA6475 | reverse complement strand
GTAAAATTCCCGCAAGCGCCAAATCCCGCATTATTGATAAATATTTTAATGGGAAGTTCCGCTGTCTCTTTTATGACACGCACACATTCTGCCGGCTGGGAAAGATCCGCTGCGATAATCTCTGTGCAACTTCCATATTTTTCCAGTTCTTCTGCAAGTTTTTTCAGCCGGATTTCACGCCTTGCCACAAGGATCAAAGAATATCCTTTTCTTGCTAATTGTCTGGCAAATTCACGCCCGATTCCTGAACTTGCCCCAGTTATCATTGCATATTTCATACGCTGCCGCCCCCTTGTATTTTAAAAAATAACAACCAGCAGC
>DJNB01000170.1:18001-18281 GCA_002435545.1 Lachnoclostridium sp. UBA6475 | reverse complement strand
TGTCCTTCCTGGTAAGCTACCTGTTCTTTTAGTGCCACCACTTCTGCCTTATTAAAATTTTTAATTCCTGACATAGGATTACCTCCCGGATTTATTTTTGTTTTTATTATACACAATTCAGGCTGAAAAATCCACCCGTACTTTGCTTTGACTCGGTTTCTTTGCAAATAGAATTGTCGAAAAGTCACGTTACCAAAAAGAAGCCGTGCACTAATTTCTTAATGCAGCAGCTCCTTTTCCGGTGTAGCATTTATTATGACACTTTTATTGTCTTGCTGTA
>DJNB01000170.1:5215-17965 GCA_002435545.1 Lachnoclostridium sp. UBA6475 | reverse complement strand
CCGCCATAAACTTTCTTATTTCCCACTTTTTTAAACGCTCTGGCTTTTACATAATAAGGTTTCTTTCCTTTCCGTTTTATCTTAACCGAGGTTACCTTATTGCTGCGGATCCATTTTGTTTTGGCTGATTTCAGATTCTTCTTGGTGCCATAGACAATCTGGTATCCACTTGCTTTGGTGTCTCGTTTCCATTTCACTTTAACCGCCCTTTTGCCTTTGACTTTGCTGACAGAAAGGCGAAGTTTTTTCAGACTGACTTTTTTGGATACCGCCGGTGCCGCCGTAGAAGGCACTGCACTTACACCGGGATTTTGTGATGGCAGTGCAGAGACAGCCGGCGATGCCGATGGAGTCGTTGACGGCGATGCCGATGAGTTCGCTGACGGTGCTGCCGCCGGTGTCTGCGTCGGCTCCGGTGTCGGTGTAATATCCTTTACTCCCGGATTCACTTTAATCTGCGGCATATTTTCCGAAACCGTTACCGGAGCAAGCACAAATTTGTCGAGACGAGGCGTGAAATCGTCCTGCATAGAACTGAATTTGTAGGAATTATCATTGGTAAAACAGATTGCATTGTCACCTTTTTCCAGTTTTACATCTACAACAACCGTTTTAAATGTATCCCAGCAAAATGTATTTTTAAAATACACCGTCTGCGGTGTCCTGCCATTTACCGAGATCTGCATATAACGCTCTACCAGATCGGTATTGTACGGATGGACATATTCATTCCCGTCCTTGGTCCGCATGACAGGCGCCGGTTCGTCATTCGCATACCGGATTGCCAGTTTGTAATCCCCGCTTTCCGATACATTTACCGTAAATCCAAGTTCATTGTCTTTTCCACCGCGGAAGCCTTCTACCGCCTTTCCGCCGGAAGCATAGGCATTATCCACTACCTCCGGAGTATCAACGCTTCCCGGAAGAAATGTATAGTCATCGTTACTTGCCGTGCCCGACATCGCACAATCCTCCGCTTCAATACTGACAGCATTTTGATCGGCTTTCGCATTTTTTACAAAGGTAAGTTCTTCCACCGCAAAATCCGTTCCGTCAAAATACAAATGATTGATTCCCTGAGTCAGATACAGCGTAACTGCATTTTCTGTACCAAATGTAACATTTCCGAGTGCAAGTTTATCTACCGTCACATCCGATTCTGCTTTGGCATCTTTCGCATAATTCACACGGCTTTTCGCAAGGGCTGCCGTCCCATTTCCCTTGGAACTCAACGTATAATACCCTTCTTCCGGAGCATTGACATAGGCCTCTGTTCCCTGGGATGTCTTTGTCAGCATTTCCTCTCCAATAGTAACTTTCACATCTGTAGTCTCTTTATAAGTCAGATCAATTTTATCCAAAAGCGCACAAAGCATGGAATTTGTATCTTTGCCGTTTTGATCTTCGCCTTTGTATTTTAATACAATTTCATGTTTTCCCGCAGCCAGCTCCACTTCGACGGTTTTGTAATTATAATAGCCCCATTTGACCGTGGAATCATAGACGACATCCTGTGTCTCTTTGCCGTCCACGGAAAGCGTGTGCCTGCAAAGCGCACCAACCGCGCGGTTCTGCCCCTTCGCATCAACATACTGCAAGGTGATCGGATCTACCTGCGGCGCCTGATTGCTGTAATAAATGTTCAATCTGTAATTTCCAGTTTTTGGAACTTCCACAGTAAATTTTACCCCATCTTTTTCACTATTTAAGCCGCCAACTTCTGCGCGGTTGGAACGTGCAAGATCACTTCCTGATGTTTTCGTAAAGGCTTTTGCACCACCGATCATCTCTGCATCTTCTGCTTCATACGTCCTTGTCCACGTCTTTTCATACGCATCCAACGCTGTCGTCGTGTCATCGGCCGCCGGTGTGATCACAGCAAAATAAGCATCCATCAGATCCGCATCTGAGATGGAAAGAGACAGATTTTCTCCATCAAGCGCCACATTTCCCTCATACACAATCGGCGTCTCATCGGCAAATCCCTGCTGTCCGGTAAATTTAGTACGATAAATCTTTACGTGTGCGCTCTTTGCTCCGTCAAAGGTCTTTGTCTTTGCCAGATTATCCAGTGTGACATACTGTTCCCCTTCTTTTCCGCCAAACAGTACATATGCCGTCTGTTTGTCCTCATCCACACTTGTCATACCGTACAGTCTCCCATACGCTCCCGGACTGTCAACATTTTCCAGTGTCAGTGGCGCCTTTTTCCCTGACATCTGCGCATACCAGCGGTATACCCACCAGGCGCCATTTGGTTTATTGGCATCGGCGGCAAGTTCATTTAGACTGTTGGCAAGCCCCCAGTATGGCAGCGACGCGTAGACATCCTCTTCATCGTAGATCGAAAGCCAGTTTACCAATGCTCCCGGATTTCCCACGTCATTAAAATTTACCGTTTCATTGACAAAAAGAATTGGTTTGATATCTGAATCCGCATAATATGTCTTTACCAGTTCACGGGCATCCTTGCAATGATCCGCAAAATTATTCAGATCACTTTTATCCAATTCATGCCAGGTAATGTACTCCGGCAGACAGTCATTTTTCTCACAATATTCAAAAAACTGATCGTATTTACTGTCATTATAGTAAGAAAAGTTCGGTCCGGCTACTTTAATCTTAGGATTGATTGTCTTGATCGTCGTGTAAATCTTTTTCCAATCCTCACACATTTTATCAAGTTGTCCGCCATACCAGATATTATTTGGCTCATTAAAAATAACAAAGCTGTACGAGGCAATTTCTTCATCGCTCTTTCCTTTTACCATCTTTGTCACAATCTGCTTTACCTTTTCATTGTAATCTTCAATTCCATTGGATTCATACGGCCATTGCAGATAAAAGTCCTGCAGATAGATCTGGATATTTTCCACGCCACATGCTTTCAGATAAGGAGTCAGACGATAGCCGTCTCCCGAAGGATGCTGCTGCCCATCCGCTGCTTTCTGCACCAGAATTTTAGGGGCGATCCCCGTAATCATATCTGCCGATGGCACATTGACTTCACTCACACCATATAAAAACCCCGTAGAGCCGTGAAACACCTCACTTTTGCTCTTTGCCGAATCCGTATCAAAGTGCAGAACCTGCTTTTTCTCCGCGTCCTTCGCCACTGCTTCTACATTCTGTACGGATAATGGCATGGATGCCGCAAGAAGCCCTGCCGACAAAGCCAATGTTAGTATCTGTTTGATTTTTCGTTTCATCTAAAATACCTCCTCATATCTTATTTTCCCACAGTATAGCATGGCTTTTCGTAAGATAATAGAGGAAATAGAAACTTCTTTGTCAGTCTTTTGGGTTTCTTTTCTTTACATTTTTGTGTTTGTTTCGATACTCTCTTGGAGACATATGAAAAACATTTTTGAAATTTTGATAGAAACACTGTCTGGAATTCATCCCGATCATATGGTCAATCTCGCCGATCGGCATATCCGTATTGGTTAAAAATGCGGCTGCTTTTCCCATTCGGATCTTCATAAGATAATTCCACAACGTTTCCTTTTCATACATTTTAAAGATTCTTTGAAGATAGATTTTATTTACTCCCACATAGGCTGCAATGTCTTCGATGGACTCAATCTCATAAAAATGATACATCATATACATCTTTGCCTGCATCACATACTCTGCCGTCCGGTGGTCTTCATTCTGCACTCTCCGCGCCACGTCGATAAGAATTTTATTGCACTCCATCTGCATATACGCGGGATTTCCCTCTCCGCTTAATTCCGCCGAAACTGCGCGCATTGTTGTAAAAATCTGATGCGCTTCTTTCAGCAGTACATAGTTATCCAGTCCCTGCAGAAAATCCCGCACCGGATCATACGCAGCCACCAGATTCCCCAGGCTCACATACCCCGGTTTATATGGCAGCGCGCCACAAGCCATACCCAGGATCAGGCATGGCTCGTCCGATGTAAATACCAGTTTGTGAGGAAGGGCGCTGTTGATCAGCAAAAGATTTCGTTTTTTTAAATGAATACACTGATCTTCCACATAGTACTCACACTCCCCGCTTGTCACATAATTTAACTCAAATCCACCATAGGAGTGCATATGGTAGTCCATTTCATAATTTTTCCAATTTGTAAAATAGACATCCTCCGGCACAAGACACCCGTCCGGATTAAATGTATCCATATAACGTCCCATAAGCAGTTTCTCCTATTCTTTGACTATTTTTTCCATTTTATCACAATTTTTGTCCGCTCACAATACCAATTTATTTTTTATTGCTTTTCCACTGCGATGACACTATAATAAAATTAACGTAACTATTTCAGAAAGAAGGAATCTTTATGAATACCTATAAAAAATCCTATCGTTTTTATATTACCTTGGTGCTTTTTTTCGCGGTATTTTCTTTTGCCGGAATACCGTCCTGCACATATGCAAAAGCATTAAAAAATGCCACTTTTGCCTATCTTGATGTCGCGCAGGGAAATGCTGAATTGATCAAAATAGGAAGCCGGGCAATTCTGATCGACACCGGCAAGCACAGCGAATACGACACTTTACAGTCACAGTTAAAATCACTTGGCGTAAAGACCATTTCCACTCTCATCGTAACGCATCCTGACGCGGATCACATGGAAAGTGCAGATGACGTGATCGCCGATTATAAGGTAAAAAAGATCATCCTGCCTCAGATTGAGACGACAACCCAATGCTACAAACGCATGAAATCCGCCATTTCTACCTATAAAGTAAAGCAGATTCATCCGCAAACCGGCTCTGTCATCACCCTGGCGCCTTCCTGCAAAGGAACGGTGCTTTCTGTGGATGCCAGCAGTTCTGACACCAATGAGGCAAGTATCGTCATGCGTGTCACCTACGGCAGCCGCTCATTTCTCTATATGGGCGACGCGACTGCCCGTGTCGAAAATTCCATCCTTGCTTCCGGGAAGCCGGTTGCCTCGGACATTTATCTTCTTTCCCATCACGGTTCCGATACCGCAAACGGTGTCCTTTTTGTAAAAAAGGCACTGGCTTCCAAATACAAGACGGCGATCATCTCCGTCGGAAAAAATAACAGCTACGGCCACCCGGTTGCCAACATCGTGCGCCGTGCGGAAACGTACGCCAAAGCACTGTACCGAACCGACCAAAAGGGGTGTATCATCGCTACGACAAATGGAGAAAATTTACAGATCAAGTTCAAAAAGGTAACACATTCGGGCAGTTCCTCCAGCCGATCTTCCTATCGTACTTCCGGCACTGCCAAATCCTCTGCCGGCAAATCTTCCTCCGTAACGAACGTAAGCGAAGTTGTCTATATTACAAAAACCGGCACAAAATACCATACAAAAAACTGCCGCTACTTACGTAGCAGCAGTATCAAAACGACATTAAGCGAAGCCAAAAGCAAAGGACTGACTCCATGCTCGGTCTGCAAACCATAATAATAAAACCAGCCGGTTAATCACCAGAATTTTACAATATCATCCGGTGTCTTACGCTTTGGTTTGTTCGGAGACTCTGCCCCATATCCTACCGCAATTACAGCGACAATGGTCTCTGTCTCCGGCACGCCAAGGATCTCACGGATCTTATCGCTGTCTCGAAGTCCCATGATAAGCGTATCCAGTCCCAGTTCTTTCGCCTTCAGGATAAA
Organism: Lachnoclostridium sp. UBA6475; assembly: GCA_002435545.1. GTDB lineage: Bacteria > Bacillota > Clostridia > Lachnospirales > Lachnospiraceae > Eubacterium_F. Next base: position 12,345 of record DJNB01000170.1, on the reverse strand, counting down.
ATTTTCATTGTGAAGTCCAAGGTCATAATACCCCCAGCCGTTTCCGCATTCATTATCCGGATTTCCCTCGCGGTCAAATCCGGCACGATCCGATACAAAAGTGGTTACGACCAGTGCCGCTCCGTCTGCTTTTTTATCGTTTCCGTGAAGCAGACATTTCTGCGCAAAATCTCTGCTTTTGTCTGCATCCAGGATGCAATAATATCTCGCTGTCTGTGAATTTTTCCACGAAGGAGCCTGAATCGCCGCCTCGACGATCTCATTTATCTGCTCTTTTGTCACTTTTTTTGACGCATCGTACGCACGCACACTTCTTCTGTTTTCTAATACTGTCTGAAATTCCATGATTAAGTACCTCCATTTCTGCCCTGTTAGGCACATCTAACTGTATCATATCACATTTGTGCGAAATGTCAACGGCAAGTTTTTACCTTTTCTTTTAAGAAAAATAAACCTCTGATTTTCCATTCGGGACCGCTTCCGCTTAGAAGAACACTCGTAGCGGTACATGAGGGCAAACTACGCCCTCTATGTACCGACGGTGTTCTAAATCCCTCATATAAAACCAGAGGCTTATTTTTTCTATAATAGCAAAGGTGTAAAAACATATTATACTCAATAATTTGAATGACTCATTTTGTATCGTATAAACGTATGGTCTGGATCATCAGACCATACGTTTTCATCATTTACAATCAGGAACATAATCAAACGGACTTTCCACGCAAACTTCTCAAATACACTTTCTGTTCGTCTGTAATCCGGTAACTTTCTATCGCCTTTTGGATCGTCTTTCGATGAACCCAGTCCGAAAACCGGTGTTCTTCCAGATACGGGATAATCGAATCCCACTGCTTGGCAAGCGCCGTCGCCATATACCACGCGATCATCATATTGACGTAATATTCTTCCGACGTCACCCCTGCGACAAGTTCCGCATACTCCGGTTTAAAATCCTCATCCAGATACAGACGCATCAGCATCCCCATTCCATAGCGGATCGTATATGTCTCGCCCGAACGGATCCAGCGTTTGATATGAGGCAGAAGTTCTTCTTTATGCTTGGCAAAACATTTTGGTGCCGGGAGATCACACGTCGCCCAGTTGTCAATATATGGAAGAAATTTCTCAACCTCTTCCAAACATTTTTCATATTCCTTTATGCTCGTAATCAGCATCATATGCAGATTATTTTCTTCGTAATAATGATGGGGAAGATCCTGTATAAAGGCCTTTGCCGCCTCCGTCTGCGCGTATTTCTTTGCGTATTTGCGAAGCTGTGGAGTACGGATTCCGATTACTCGTTCTTTGTCTATATCAGGCATTAATCTGCTATGAAAATCGCGGTATTTTTTATCCTGCAATTCAAACAACTCTGCTTGTAATTTTTCTCTATTATATGTCATTTTAAATCTCCTTCATCGCCTTCCGGAACTGGAAGAAAAATAGAATCGCTGTAAATGTCACCGCCATCGTATCTGCCACCGGTTCTGCCATATAAACAGCACTTGTTTTGTCCTGTAAAAAAGCCGGCAGAATATAGATCAGCGGAATGAGTAATACAAATTTGCGGACAACCGCAACCACGATAGAACACAGGGCTTTTCCCAAAGAGTTAAATGCCATCTGGCAGGAAATCTGTATTCCAAATAAAAACATTGCTGCAAGGTAGATCCGCAGAGCCTTTTTCGTAAAAGCCAGCAGTGCCGCGTCGGTCGTAAAGATTCCCGCAAACACCTGGGGAAACAGCATAATAAATCCCCACAATGCGATAGAATACACCAGGCTCGCTTTTAAAAGAAGATAAAAAGCACCTTTCACCCGCTCCGGATTTTTTGCTCCGTAATTGTAACTCATAATTGGCTGCGCCCCTTGTCCCAGCCCCTGCAAAGGAAGCATGGCAAACTGCATGACACTGGTAAGAATTGTCATTGCGCCGACTGCCACATCGCCTCCATATTTTAATAGGGAAGAGTTAAAGCAGACCGAGATCACGCTTTCGCTTGCCTGCATGATAAATAAAGAGGCACCCAGCGCCAGGCAGGGAAGAAATACCTTTGGCATCAGCCTGAGATTTTCTTTCTTTATACGAAGTGTCGTCTTTTTGCCAAATAAGAAATGGAGTACCCAGACACACGAACATGCCTGCGAAAGTATTGTCGCCAGCGCCGCCCCGCGAACGCCGAAACCACAGGCAAAAATGAATATCGGATCCAGCACGATATTGATAACGGCTCCGATCAGAACAGAATACATTCCAATTTTTGTAAATCCCTGCGCCGTAATAAACATATTCATTCCTAATGTTAATTGGACAAATATCGTTCCAACCGCGTAAATATTAAAATAATTAACTGCATATTCAATCGTATTTTCGCTGGCTCCAAACGCAAGCAAAAATGTTCTTCCACCAATCAGCATAATAATCGTGAGCACGATGGAGATCAGAATCTGCAGCGTAAAACAGTTGCCGATAATTTTCTCTGCCGAATCCGTATCTCCTTTTCCTAAAAGAATGGACGCCCTCGGCGCTCCCCCATTTCCAACCAACGCAGCAAACGCCGACAGGATCATGATAAGTGGCATACACACTCCAACTCCTGTCAGAGCAAGCGCCCCCACTTCCGGGATGTGTCCGATATAAATCCGATCCACAATATTATAAAGCATATTGATCATCTGCGCGATCACCGTAGGGATCGCAAGCCGAAATAATAATTTACCAATCGGTTCTTTTACTAAAAAATCTTTGTTATCATTCATTTGTAATACTGCCTTTCTAATTTGTTGCGAAAAGACTGCCGGAGATCAATCTGGCAGCCTTCCTAATTCAGCATTTCACATACTATAACTTTTTCATCAATTCCTGTATCCGTTCTTCCGTCTCTTCACACTCATCTGCAATCTGTGCGACGGTCTTTCCTTTAGCAAGTTTTTTCGAAATCAATGTAAGAAGTGTTTTCTCTTCTCCTTGCTCAACTCCCTCCTCAAGTGCATTTTCCCAAATTCCTTCGCCTAAATTACACATGGTTTCCACTTCCTTTCCCAATACCTGACTTGGAATATCATATTCTTCTTCCATGATACTAATACGCTCTTTACTTGTCAAGTCTTTTGAGAACAAAGTCCCCAAAAACCGAAGTAATTCATGTGTTTCATCCGGCTCTGCAAGATTATTTGAAATCCCAATCATGACAAGATTAATCAAATCCAAATCCCCATCCCATTTATGTTTTCCAACCAAATTATCCTGGATGAGATGAATGTGGCACATGCTGTTTTCTGGCATATTCATGCAGATCCACACGCTGTAGACTTCACAGATATCACCGTAATCCTGTCCTTTAAAATCACGATACTTCTGTGACGAAATCAACCGGCTCACGTAGAAAATTCCACGGTTTAAAATTGGATACTTATTTGGCTCATCCTTTTGCGGTTCAATATTTAAAATGACTTTGGTAAGACCACATTTACGGTGAACGTAAAAGACAATATCAAAATTAACCGTTCCTTCATTGATCGCCTGATTTTCTGTATTGAATCCAACAACTTCGCCATTTTCATCTGAATATCTGACATTAGTCAATCCAGGATCCACCGGAATCACCCCCACCATTGGTTCTCCTTCAATATAAGGAACAATTTCCTTTGGATCCATCTCTTTAAAATCATCCAAAATCCTTTTCAAAATATTTGCTAGAACAATTTTTTGCGCTAATAGTTTTTTTGCTGCCTCATCATACTGTGTAGCTAAATCCGCAATCTGTAGTGTGTTTTTTAGAATTGTGTGCATCTTATTCCCTCCTAGTGTACTTTTTTTATTTTTACAAAAAGCGTAGCATACTTATACTATGAAATCAAGTGTTGTATATACGTAAAAATTGTCGTTCATACGTAAAAATCGTCGTTCCTGCGTGCCGCCTCCTCTTCACAGAATTTTCAAAGTTCATTTTAGGTTGATTTTATTTTCATTTATTATACTAAACGTAACGATTCCGGACACCCACACGACAATCCGAATCGTTACATAAAAAAGTTTAAGGAGGATACACACATGAAGCATGTAAAGAAACTCATTGTCGCAGTGCTCACACTTGCTCTGGTCTGCCCGGCACCATCTGCCGATGCAGCGAAGAAAACCACAGGCTTTACAGTCAGTAAAAAGAGCGGCACTTACGACTCTACCGTGACAACCAAAGTAAAAGTGAAAAAGGGTTACAAGGTTTACTACACAACAGGGAAAAAACTTTCAACGAAAAATGTGATCAAAGCTAAAAAGAGTAAATCATTTACATTCACTTCTACCAATACATTACGTCTGTATGCAGTAAAATCTTCTAAAAAGATAACTGCGAAAAAATTACGCAAGATAAAAACAAAAAATATGAAGAAGTATACCTATACTATTAGATCTTCTTCACAGATACCGGATTCTTCGACAACTGTAGAATCAAGTTCACCGAATTCAACAAGCTCGCCAAATCCGACGACTGCTGTCACAAGCACTCCGGGTAATAGTAATACACCTGCTGCCTCTTCCACTCCGGCAGTAACGCAGCCTTCGACAACGCAGTCTCCTACCGCGCAGCCGGTCACAACACCTGGCGACAGCGGTTATACCGGAGACGATGCCGATTCCGATTATGTGGCACCAACCCGCGCCGTCTGGGAAGAAGACGACACGAAGACCGCAGGGGTAGAATCCGAGACAACCGAGATTACGATTCCGGCAGAGGCTCCTTCCAAGAAGATCAAAGCCGATAATTACGAAATCAGCAAAAAGAATAAACTGACGATCACCGCACCGGGCACCTATGTGATTCAGGCAGAAAACGCGGAAACGGCGACGGATGGCCTCATCGAAGTTGATTATGCCGATGAAAATGCTTCGGGTACGGCACATTTGATCCTGAATGGAATCCATCTGACTTCATCCAATAATACAAATCCGGATTCTGACACCGGACTTATTACAATTAAAAAGAGTGTTACCAAAGCGGTTATTACCGTTGCAGACAACACCACAAATACACTTACGGACACCGGCGAAACCGGCATTGATAAAGACGACAATACTTCTACGACTTATACCGCCGGCATTGTCTGCAAAAAGACACCGCTTACGATCAATGGAAGTGGTACTTTAAACATCCTTTCCACCTACGGAAATGGAATCAAATGCACCAATTTACTTAAGATACTGGATGCCACGATCACCGTCAGCGGGCCGGATGACAAAGCCTGCGGACACAATGGAATCTCAGGAAAACTTGGCGTATTTGTAAAAGATGCCGACCTCAATGTACATTCTGACGGCGACTGCCTGAAAACAACACTGGATGAAAGCGATATTGCAGAAGACGCGTCGCTGGCAGATCTTGGAAATATGGAACTGGACGGCGGAACTTACACATTTGTTTCCGAAAACGGCGATGCCGTAAGTGCGACCCGCACATTGTACTTGAATCCGGTTTCCCTGAATGCGACGACAAAAAATGCAGCGGAAGCCACGACCGATGGCAGCTACAAGGGCATCAAAGCCGGCACGACCATTTACGTCCCGCAAACTGCCGGAACCATCACCGCCGACACGACAGCGACGTACTCGGCTTCCCGCGCCTCCGGTGACAGCAACGATTCCCACGCTGACGACACCATCCACTGCGATGGTTATATCCTGATCGAGGGCGGCAGTTTCACACTTGCTTCCGGAGACGACGGTATCCACGCAGATGCAGGACTTATCATTAAAAATGGTACGATCAACGTTACCGCATCTTATGAGGGATTAGAAGGCGCGGACATTACGATCCGGGGAGGCGGCATCAATATCGTTTCCCGCGACGATGGCATCAACGCTGCCGGCGGAAGCAACAATTCTGCAAGCAGTACGGGGCCGGGATTTGGCGGAGACGATTTCCGCAAAGGCGACTCGTCATCTTCCACCCAGTACCAGATCATCATCGAAGGCGGTAATATCAATATTGACGCCAGCGGAGACGGAATCGACTCCAATGGAAATATCTTTTTCAAAGGTGGCACGGTCATTGTAAATGGCCCTACAAATAATGGCAATGGCGCATTGGACTACGGCGATAGCGCAGACTGCGTATGTGAAATTTCCGGCGGTACTTTGATCGCTGCGGGAGCAGCCGGTATGGCAGCCGCACCGACAAGCGGTTCTTCCCAGCCGGCCGTCAATGTTGTCTTGTCATCCACACAAAAAGCAGGAACGTATGTAGTATTAAAAGACAGCGATGGAAATACTGTTTTGCAGGCGCAGCCTTCCAAATCTTTCCAGTCCGTTGTCATGTCCTGTGCGGATCTGAAACTCGGAAGCACCTATCAGATCTATTATGGTTCCGATCTTTCGAACCTGACACAAAGCGGATCCGTAACCTTTACAAGCACCAGCATGAGTACCGGAAACTCCAATCCCGGCGGTGGCTGGGGCTTCGGAGGCGGCGGTTTTGACTTCGGAGGAGGTGGTTCCGGCGGCCGTCCGGGCGGACGTTAAACCAAATGCATCTTCAGAAAAGCTGGACTTAAACCGAAGTAAATAGCAGAATACATTTTGTACGGGAGGTTCCTTATGAAACTATTATTGGCAGAAGACGAACGCGAATTATCCGATGCGCTGACCGTCATACTGACGCACAGCAATTATCTGGTTGATGCCGTATACACCGGCACGGACGCTCTGGATTATCTTCAAGTAGAACATTACGACGGCGTGATCCTGGATGTCATGATGCCGGGCATGGATGGCTTTGAAGTTTTAAAAGCCCTGCGTGCCGCCGGAAATACGGTGCCTGTTCTGATGCTTACTGCCAGAAGTGATGTGGACGATCGTGTAACCGGTCTTGATCTGGGAGCGGACGATTATCTGACAAAGCCGTTTGCCACGAAAGAACTGCTTGCCAGAGTCCGTGCCATCACACGACGCGTTACCGATGCGTCCAGCTCGCTGCTCACCCTTGGGAACGTCACATTGGACTGTGCTTCCTTTGAACTTACCTGCAGCGGCCAGACACTTCGCCTCAACCGTAAGGAATTCCAACTACTGCAGTTATTTATGAGTTATCCAAATCAAACCTTTTCTGCGGAGCATCTGATGCAGAAAATAT
>DJNB01000170.1:0-5167 GCA_002435545.1 Lachnoclostridium sp. UBA6475 | reverse complement strand
ATGAAAGTGACGCAGAGATCAATGTCGTATGGGTTAATATCTCAAATCTACGCAAGAAATTTACTGCCCTGGGTGCGGACATCCAGATACGTTCGCACCGCAATCAGGGCTACCAGATTGAGGTGAAGCCATGAAAAAGATACGAAGAAATTTTATTGTTATCGCCATGCTTTCTATGTTTTTAGTGCTAACCATCATCATTACGGCACTCAATTACATAAATTACCAAAAAATGGGGAAAAATCTGGACGATGTTACCCACATTCTTGAAATGGGAAATGGAAGTTTTTATGAATCTCCGGATCCGTCCGACGAGGACCACGACCCTTCCGGACACTCCCCCAATGATAATTCCCCGCAAGCGCATAACAAAGTGCCGGAACCACCCAAAAGCATATCGGAAGAAACCCCTTATCAAACACGTTACTTTACCGTGCGCTATGATGCTTCCGGCACAATATATGCAACCTCCGTCGGCCACATCTCGGCAGTAGATGCCGCACAGGCACGCACTTATGCTGCCAAAATCTACAATTCAGCTCCCGGCACAGGTTTTATCGACGTATACCGTTATCGCACCGTAAAATCCGGCGACCGCGTTTTATGCATTTTTATTGATGCAGAAAAAGAGTTATCCACCTATCGCGGATCTCTTATGACAAGCATAGCAATTTCTGCGGCCGGTCTATTTTCCGTATTTTTACTGCTATGCTTCTTTTCAAAACTCATTCTTCGCCCGGTTGAAGAAAGCTATCGGAAGCAAAAACAATTCCTTACCGATGCCGGGCATGAATTAAAGACACCTCTTACGATAATCGATGCAAATACCGAAGTTCTGGAGATGGAAATAGGATCTTCAAAATGGCTGGACAGCACGAGAAATCAAGTAATGCGACTAACAAATATGGTGAAGCAATTCACTGCATTAGCAAAAATGGATGAAGCACAGGGATTTTTACAAAAAGCCCGGTTTTCACTTTCCCAGGTATTAAATGAAACCGTCGACTTATTTATCCCTGTTGCCACATCCACACACCGCACACTTCAGGTATCGTGTGCGGAAGATCTGTATTATGTCGGCGACGAAGAGCAGTTCCGCCAGCTCTTTTGTCTGCTTCTCGATAATGCGATCAAATATTCGACGCCGGATTCCATCATTGAGCTTACCCTGTGTAAGCATGGCAAACATCTCTGCTTTACTATTTTCAATGAATGTGAAGGCATCGCAAAAGGCACGCAGGACATTTTATTTGAACGCTTTTATCGAAGTGATTCTTCCCGCAACTCCTCCACCGGAGGATCGGGCATCGGTCTGTCGATCGCTCATTCTATCGTGAAAAATCACAAAGGAAGCATCCACGCAGAAAGCACCGATGGAAAAAGTTTACAGATTAAAGTTCTTTTATAACATTCTTTAGTGTCGCCGCAGACTGTTCTAATTTCTCCCGTTCTTTTTGATCAAGTGAAATTGGAACATGCGTCTCGACACCATCAAATCCCACAATCGTCGGCATACTAAGCGCCACATCCTCTATCCCATATGCTCCATCTAACACCGTCGATACCGGCAGAATTGACTTTTCATCGCGAATAATACATTCGCAGATCCGCTTAACCGCCATCGCAATTCCATAATACGTCGCCTGTTTTTTTTGAATAATATCATAGGCACTGTTTTTCACGCGGCTGGCAATTTCTTCCATTGCCGCATCATGATTATAAAATCCACGCATCTCGCAGAAATCATGCACCGGAATCCCCGACACATTGGTGCTGCTCCATGCCACGATCTCGCTGTCACCATGCTCCCCAATAATAAACGAATGTACACTCCGGTTATCCACGCTCAAATGTCTGCCAAGCTCATACTTCAATCTCGCAGTATCCAGCACAGTCCCTGAGCCAATCACGCGCTCTTTCGGCAGACCACTGAGTTTTGCCGCCTCATACGTCAAGATATCGACCGGATTCGATACGATCAGTAAAATGCCCTGAAAATCGAGCGCTGCAATCTGAGGCATAATCTTTTCATAAATCGCAACATTTTTATGCACAAGATCCAGTCTTGTCTCATCCGGTTTCTGGTTCGCCCCCGCCGTCACAATCACAATCGCAGCATCTGCGATATCTTTATAATCTCCGGCATAAATCTTCATCGGCCCCGCAAACGGCATGCCGTGCGCAATATCCTTCGCCTCTCCATCTGCCTTATCAAAATTCGCATCCAGCAACACCATCTCCGAAAATAACTTGCTCTGCATCAAGGTAAACGCCGTCGCGGCACCAACAAATCCACAACCGATCACCGCTGCTTTTCTCTGATTCATGTGATCATCTCCTTCTAGTCTTTGTGCTTAGAGTGTACCATTTTGCTTTTCTTTATACCGTTGTTATAACCACATTTTACCAGTAATTTTATTTTTTTCTGCAAAAAAAGAGCCGGTATAATGTCCGACTCTTTGTATTTTTACAATAACCCCTTACTTCTATTTTGAAGCGACCCAATAAAACCGAACAGGATTACAAATACACTAAATACATTATATTCATCTTTATCTATCTCGTCAAGTTTTTAACAGTAATATTGTGTCCTCCTTTTCACGTTAAATCCTGACAAAAGACTTAAAATTCATTCACTTTCAACACGTTAATCTCCACACCTTGATCTTTCGCCCATTGAAGGTAGGCTTCCTTTGCACCTTTTGGTACATAAACCCTGTTAGAAGTCGGTATATCATTCGATACTTTATCGTACTTACTGACGATAACCGGCGGTTTCATACCATAAAAATAAACATCTGCTGAATCAAAAAATATCCACCAATGCATCACTTTTTCAACAGAAGCAGGAATATGTACCGAAAAGTTTTTATCGTCATCAAGGAGTTCTTTGTCACTCAACTCCATATTTCCCATAACGGAAATATTCTCACCTATAATTTTAACTTTATCTGAAATTTGAATTTCCTTTCCTGTCACTAATACCGCTGCAAGTGTAGCATCCTCTTTTGTAAAAATACAATTATCCTGCATTACATACTTCGCGTTTTCAGAATCAATACTGACATTTTGAATCGTTTTACACGATAACGCTTTATAACCTATTTTTTGTATTGATTTGGAAATGCTGACTGTAATCGCTCTTGAAGTTGCAAAAGCAGAATCTCCAATACTTACAACTGTATCCGGAACAACAACGTCTTTCTTTGCAGAAACAACCCATACTATACTTTTTTTCTTCTTATCTATCACAAAGCCATCTTTAACTGTATATTTTTTACATTTTGAGGAGACTGAAATTTTACTTACATTATCACTCTCACCAAATGCGTAACAACTAATGTCTTGCATTTTTTCCGGAAAAACAACCGTCTTCAAAGATGGACATTTTGAAAAAGTATATCTGTCAAGGATTTCTACTTTATTCGGAATTTTTACATTTTCCAACTGTTTCATGCCATAAAAGGCGCCTTCATCGATCCATTTTACCGTTTTAGGAAATTGAATTTCTGTGATCGTATTTTTATTTTTTTGGCTTTCAAAACTATACCCGTGCATGAAATCAAACTGTTCTCCAAACACATTACACCCACTCTCCATATCCCCCGTAAACAATTCTTTTCCAAATCCAACACGCGTAACAGGAGCATTTTTTATCTTTTTCGGGATCACCAGTTTCTTTACTTTTTTCTTTACTTTTATTTTATAAATCCAGCTTTGCTTTTTGTCAATTTAACGTATGCCGTCCCTCTAATTAAATTCAACGTTACTGTCCCAAAAATACATTCCGACTATATTTACATGACTATATCCTTTGACAGTTCCTGACACTTTACAATCTTTAATCTGACCGTTAAATACATTTCCTGCAATCCCCCCAACATACTGCCGACCATATACATTTGCTCCTTTTAACTGTAAATCTTTTACAGTCCCTCTCAAAGCACTAAACAATCCAACATAATTGTAATCATATCGATGAATTGATAAATTATAAATGGTTTTTCCATTCCCGTCAAATGTACCTTTAAATTCTTCCATTGCATTATATCCGATTGGTTCAAAACTTTTATAGCAGGACATATCAAGATTTCTTTTTAATACAACTTTTTTGTCATTGAAATCGATTCCTTTTTTACAAAGTTTCTGCATTCCCGCCAACTGATCCGGAGTCTTGATATAAAGCACTTTTTTCTTCTTTTTATACCAGGATGTGGAAGGCTTTCCTTTTCCTTTCACTCCCTTTTTTATCTTTTTTGTTTTATGTTTATAAAGAGATTTTTTGTATGGTTTACATGTCACATTGGACATTTTTTTCATTGTTTTATATAAAGCAGTTTCTTTATATCCTTTGAAAATAAAGTTGCCTTCTTGAGGAATGTCCTCCATCCCCATCCATGGCCCCTTTACTTCCATCACTCCTCCGTCAGCCATTTTTAATCCCGACAAAACGGCTCCCATGCATTTCGAAGGAAATACAATTTTTTTCACCGGCGGAATCCCTTCAAATGCATGCCCACTAATACTTGTTAATTCTTTAGGTAAATCGAATAGCTGCAATTTTTCACAGCCTTCAAATGCACAATTTCCAATTCCTCTAAGTTCATCAGGAACGTTGATGATCTGTTCCAAAGAAGTACAATTTTCAAATGCAGCCGCTGGTATAGCGTTAACTTCATCAACAAATTCCACTTCTTTCAAATACTTATTGTTTGCAAATGCACCACTGTCCATACACTCAACTTCTAATGGAATAGTAAATTTCGTATCCCGTTTCCCTGCCGGATAAGCTCTTAGACCAATTCCATAATCTTCTCTTTTTTCGTAAAGTACACCATTTTTTGAATAGTAATACGGATTTCCTTCTTCCACTTCAAATGCTGTTACTTTCTCACATTGATCTAAAGCAGGACTTATAATACCGACTACATCCTTAGCAATATGCACCACACCTTCATAATTCATCGGTACACATAGAAGATGTCTTTTATTGTTTTTCTTCTCCACCGCATACAACACACCGTCTCTGCATTCATATTGACTGCTCCCTTCTTCCACCAGTATCCTTTTCAAATTCGGATACTGGTATAGTGGATTACGTGTATGATAGTGTTGATAAGCCTCTGGTATATTTGCTTCTTCCTGAGTCCTTCGTATAGTAGCAATA